>JBOGYA010000432.1:0-2280 GCA_050696515.1 Solirubrobacteraceae bacterium | reverse complement strand
TGCCCGAGCCGCTCCTGCACCACCTTGGGATGCACTTCTTGGAGAAGGAGCAAGGTTGCTGAGGTGTGCCGCAGGTCGTGAAACCGTATGTGCGGTAGACCAGCCTTCTTCAGCAGCGGCTCGAAGGACTTCCGTCGAAGGTTGCTCTTCCTGATCGGTCCGCCGCGCCGATCTGGAAAAAGCCACGGGCTCTCACTACCCTCGGTCCGCAGGCGATCGCGATGGGTCGCCAGCGCTGCAACCGCTAGCTTCGGCAACACCACCTGCCGTCGGCCCGCCGAGGTCTTTGGCTCGGTCAGCTCGAGCTTGCCTGCAACCTCCGTCAGTTGATGGCGCACTGAGAGTGTGCCCGCTTCAAGGTCGATGTCGTCCACCTGCAAGCCCAGCAGTTCGCCCTGCCTGAGTCCTGTCGTCACCGCCAGCACGTAGAGGGCGTACAGCCGTGTCGTCTCAGCCGCGTTCAGCAGCGCAACGACTTGTTCCGGCGACAACGGCCTAACAGTCCGTTGAATAAGTGCGTCCGGCCGCCGGTTGTGATATGAGCAGAGCCATCGCGTTTGGTGGAGGGAGTGGATGGCGCTGGGAAGACGCGAACCGGTCCAGTCCGAGATGTGGGTGGCGGCGAAGGATCTGCCGCGATCGGCGGGCCACGTGTTCTACACGAAGCTGAATCGGCTGCTCGCGGACGCCGATTTCGACCGGCGGATCGAGGAGCTCTGTCGTCCGTACTACGCCGACGATCAGGGACGCCCGAGCATCGCCCCGGGCGTGTACTTCCGCATGTTGTTCGTGGGCTTCTTCGAAGGCCTCGGCTCGCAGCGCGCGATCGCGTGGAAATGCGCGGACAGCTTGTCGGCGCGAGAGTTTCTCGGCGTGCCGATTGCGGCCGACGCGCCGGACCACTCGAGCCTGACCCGCATCCGGCAGCGGCTCCCCTTCGAGGTGCACATACAGGGGTTTCTCATGGTCCTCGAGATCGCGCGCGCGAAGGGCATCCTGCGCGGGAAGACGCTGGCCGTGGACTCCACGATGCTGGAAGCGAACGCGGCGATGAAGTCGATGGTGCACCGCGTGTCGGAGAAGACCTGGCGGAAATACCTCCAGCAGCTGGCCAAGGAGGCGGGGATCGAGCATCCGAGCGATGAGGATCTGCGCCGCCTGGACCGCAATCGCAAAGGGAAGAAGGTCTCCAACGAGGAGTGGAAATCGCCGACCGACCCGGACAGCCGCATCGCGCGGATGAAGGACGGGACGACGCACTTTGCGTACAAGGCCGAGCACGCCATCGATGTGGATAGTGATTTGATCGTCGCGGCCGAGATCCTTCACGCCACCGACCCGGATTCCGACACGATCCTGGTCACCGCAACGGCGGCGCAGGAGAACCTCGCGGCAGTGGGCAGCGAGCACACCGGCGAAGAGGTGCTCGGAGACAAGGGGTACCACAAGGCGGAGACGCTGGATCTGCTCGCGGCGGGACTGGGGGTGCGGCCGTACGTGCCCGAGCCGAAGTCGCGCCACCAGCGGGTGTGGACCGACAAGCCGGCGGGATGGCAGGCGGCCGTGTACGGCACCCGGCGACGGACCCGAGGCGAACGCGGGCGGAAGCTCGGCCGGCTGAGAAGCGAGTACGCGGAGCGCAGCTTCGCTCATCTCTGCGAGACCGGGGCAACGAGACGACTGTGGCTCCGCGGGACAGAGAACGTCGCCAAGTGGTACCTGATGCGCGTTGCCGCCCGAAACCTCTGCGTGATCATGCGCGCCTTGTTCGCGATCGGCACTCCGCGAGGCCTGCAAGGAATGGCGGGGAGCTTGGTATCGGCGCTGCGCGCTCTCATTTTGCGCATCCGGTCGCTCAGGTTCGTAATACGCGCCAGTGAAGACACCGAGGGGGCCGCACCGCTCCATCAACGCTCGCCTGCTCCTCTCGCCGCGTGAGGAACCACGCCGACCCACACGCGCCTTTCTCAACGGACTGCTAGGCAGATAGCTCTGCGGCTGGGATGATGAGGAGGTGGACATGTGGGAAATGACGCCGACGACGCATCGGTCGCGCGCCTCCCGCCACGATACATGCACTGATCCGCTGCGAACGCGGCGGGTATATCTGCCAACCCCCGCCGGAGCCTCGCGGGTGCTGAACGGCCGTACAGGGGCGGCCCCGCTCGCGCAGCGACCAACCTGAGAGGATCCCGTGTCGGCTCTCTCTCCCATTGCGACCGCATGGGTCGACGGAGACCACCCATCCATCGCATCAGCGGTCACCGGTCCTCCATGCTC
>JBOGYA010000431.1:0-2291 GCA_050696515.1 Solirubrobacteraceae bacterium | reverse complement strand
GAGCTGCGCGCCGCCGAGCGCGGGGACAAGCGCCGCATCCTCGAGCTCGCCGAGCGCAACGCGCGTCTCGCGCTCGACCAGGAGCACCTGCGTGCCGAGCGCCGCCGCCAGAGCCGCGTGGAGGCGCTGGAGGGGCTGCAGCGCGCGCTCGGCCTCGACGTGCCGCCGGTGCGGATCGAGTGCTTCGACATCTCCAACCTCGGCGGCACCCACACCGTCGCCTCGATGGTCGTGCTGGAGGGCGGTGCGCCGAAGAAGTCGGACTACCGCCGCTTCAGAATCCGCACGATTCGAGAGCCCGCCCGCCCCGACGACTTCGCCTCGATGGCCGAGGTGCTAGCCCGCCGCTTCGCGCGCTGGGAGCGCCAGCTCGACCTCTCCCCGCACGACCCCGAGTACGACGCGAGCTTCGCGGCGCTGCCCAACGTGGTCGTGATCGACGGTGGCCGCGGCCAGCTCACGGCCGGCGTGCGCGCGCTGCGCGGCTTCCGCGAGCGCGGCGTGGCGGTGATCTCGCTCGCCAAGCGGATCGAGGAGGTGTTCGTCCCCGGCCGCCGCGCGCCGCTGGTCCTCGACCACCACACCCCCGAGCTGCAGCTGCTGCAGCGCGCCCGCGACGAGGCGCACCGCTTCGCGATCGCCCACCACCGCACTCGCCGCGACCGCGCGCTCACCAGCTCGCTGCTGGACGAGCTGCCGGGAGTCGGCCCCGCGCGCAAGCGCGCCCTGCTCGCCCACTTCGGCTCCCCCGAAGCCGTGGTGGCGGCCTCCCGCGAGGAGCTCCAGGCGGTGCCCGGGCTGCCCGCGAAGGTCGCTCGGGAGCTGCACGCGCATTTGCATCGCACTGGGTGAGCTGGACCGCCGGATCTACCCCTGCTTTCGCGGAGTCGTGGGTTTGGAGTTAGGCGGTGGTTGTGGTTGATTGGTAGTGGTTCTCGTATTCGGCTGGTGTGAGCAGTTCAGGGCGGGGAGGGTGAGGCTGAAAGGAACGTCGAGGGTAAGTGGCGGTCGGTGTCCGCGCGACGCGGCACAATCAGGTGGTGTCCGTGTTCAGGCCGCTGCGCAGTCCACCGCGCTCCTCCGAGCAGCCGGCCGTCGCGTCGAGCTTGAAGGAGCTGGTCGTCATCACCGGCTTCTCCGGCGCCGGCAAGTCGACGGCGATGAACGTCTTCGAGGACGCCGGCTACTTCTGCGTGGACAACCTGCCGCCGGAGATGATCCGCTCGCTGGTGGACCTGTTCGTGCACGAGGGCTCCAAGGTGGAGCGCGCCGCGGTCGTCTCCGACGTGCGCGGCGGCGTCTACTTCGAGGCGCTGCAGGCTGTCGTCGACGATCTCAAGTCGCTCGGCCTCGACCACCACGTGGTGTTCCTGGAGGCCGCCGAGCAGACGCTCGTCAACCGCTACAAGGAGACCCGCCGCCGCCACCCGCTCGCGCCCGACGGCTCTGTCGCCGCCGGGGTCGCCGCCGAGCGGGCGCTGCTGGAACCGCTGCGCAACCGCGCGGACGTGGTGATCGACACGACCGGCATGTCCGCGGCGATGCTGCGCGGAAAGATCGCCGATGAGCTCCTCCCGCGCCGCGCCACGGGCCGCCTCGCGGTGACGTTCATGAGCTTCGGCTTCAAGCACGGCCCCCCGCGCGAGGAGGACCTCGCCTTCGACGTGCGCTTCCTGCCCAACCCCCACTACGTGCCCGAGCTGCGCCCGTTGACCGGCGCCGACCCCCGCGTGGTCGAGTACGTGGGCCGCGACGGGCGCCTGGAGGAGCTGTACGAGCGGCTGTACGCGCTGCTCGACTTCCTGGTCCCCCAGTACGTCGCCGAGGGCCGCGCCCACCTCGTGGTCGCGGTCGGCTGCACCGGGGGGCGCCACCGCTCCGTGGCGGTCGCCGAGCGGCTGGCTGAGCGCTACCGCGAGCACGAGGACCTCGCTGTGGCCGTCACCCACCGCGACATCGACAAGCGCTCGCGCGACGCCTGAGGCGGGCCGCCCGGCCCTCGACGGCGCCTGAGGCGGGTCGCCGGCCCTCGACACGCCTGAGGGGGGCCGCCCGGCGCCCGCGGCGCCTACATGGGCGCGGTTCGTCAGACTGCCGGCCGATGATCGACCACCTTGGAGTCGAGGTCAGCTCCCTCGAGCGCTCCGCGGCCTTCTACGACGCCGTGTTCTTCGCGATCGGGGTGCGCCGCGTCCACGAGGGGGAGCACGCGATCGCCTACGGCGTGACCGCCCCCATCTTCTGGATCGTGACGCGCGAGCGCCCCCCGGCGCCCGGCTACGGCCACGTCG
>JBOGYA010000430.1:0-2302 GCA_050696515.1 Solirubrobacteraceae bacterium | reverse complement strand
ACAGCTCCGGCACACCGGCGAGCTGCCGCGCCAGCGAGCCCTCCTCCGATGCGCTCGCGCGGTCCGCCGCAGCGCGCACGAGCCCGCGCAAGAGCGGCGGCAGCGCTCCAGTCCGCACCTGGGCGCGCAGCGCTGTCTGCTCGAGCCGCAGCGGCACGAGCAGCGCCTCCGCGCGCGCCAGCGCGAGGTCGAAGAGCTCGAGACCCTCCTCGTCGGAGAGCGCCATGGCACCGGTGCGGGCGATGCGCGCGCCGTCAGCCTCCTCCAGCTTGGCGGTCATGCCGCCCGCCTGCGCCCACGGCCCCCACGCCAGCGCCATGCCGGGCAGGCCGCGCGCTCGCCGGCGCGCCGCCAGCGCGTCCAGGAAGGCATTCGCCGCGGCGTAGTTGCCCTGGCCCATCCCGCCGAGCACCCCCGCAGCCGAGGAGAGCAGCACGAACCTCGACAGGCCAAGGTGCTCGGTCAGCTCGTGCAGGTGCCACGCACCGTCCGCCTTCGGGGCGAGCACCCGGTCGAGCCGCTCGGCGCTCAGCGAGCCAATCGTCCCGTCGTCGAGCACGCCCGCGGCGTGCACCACCGCACCCAGCGGGTACTCGGGGGGCAGCGACTCGAGCAGCTCCTGCAGCTGCTGGCGGTCGGCGACGTCGCAGGCCGCGATCCGCGCCTGCGCGCCCAGGGCCATCAGCTCGGCCTCGAGCTCGGCCGTGCCCGCGGCGGCAGGCCCGCGGCGGCTGAGGAGCAGCAGCCGGCGGACGCCGTAGCGGACCACGAGGTGCCTCGCCAGCAGCGCCCCCAGACCGCTCGTCCCGCCTGTGATCAGCACCGTGCGCCGCGGGTCCCACGCCTCGACCTCGCGCTCCGCCGTGGCCGCGTCGCGGACGGCTCCGACCAGACGAGGCGCGAACGCCACCCCTCCGCGCACCGCGAGCTGGGGCTCCTCCCGCGCCAGCGCGGCTGCGAGCGCCGCGGGCAGCGCCTCCCGCGAGGCCGGATCGCCGTCGAGGTCGACCAGCACGAACCGCCCCGGGTGCTCGGCCTGCGCCGAGCGCACCAGGCCCCACACCGGCGCCTGCGCCAGGCCGGGCACATCCTCGTTCGCCGCCGCCGCCACCGCCCCATGCGTGACCAGCACCAGGCGCGAGTGCCCGCTGCGCCCCTCGGCAAGCCACGCCTGCACGAGCTCGAGCGCCCGGCGGGCCGCCGCGGCGGGGTCCGGGGCGGCTCCCTCGCTCGTGGAGCCGCAGTCCGCGAGCACCAGCTCGGGCGGCAGCGGCGTCCCGGCGGCGAGCGGCACCGCGATCCACTCAACTGCCAGCAGCCCGTCCGCGACGCCGCCGCGGTGTGCGCGCGCAAGCTGCTCCGGGGCGACCGCGCGCGTCTGCAGCGACTGCACCGAGAGGACCGGCGCGCCGCGCTCGTCGCTCGCCACCAACGAGAACCCCCCTGCCGGCAGGGGGGTTATGCGGGCCCGCAGCAGGGAGCTGCCCGCGGCGTGCACGCGCACGCCGCTCCACGCGAACGGAATCTCCAACTGGTCGAGCTCGAGCGTCAGCATCGCCCCCTGCAGCGCGGCGTCCAGCAGCGCGGGGTGCACGCCGAAGGCGCCCGCGCGTACCCGCTCCTCCTCCGGCAGGCGCACCTCGGCAAACAGCTCCTCGCCGCGCCGCCAGAGGGCGCGCACGCCCGTGAACGCAGGTCCGTAGTCGACGCCGAGCCTCGCCATCCGGCCATAGAGCTCCTCGACCGGCACCGGCTCCGCGCCCGGCGCGGGCCACGCCTCGGCGCCCGTGGCCGTCCCGTGCCCCTCCGCGGCGAGCACACCGCTCGCGTGGCGGACCCACGCTCCCTCCCCTGACTCGGTGGAAGGGTCGTGCGGGCGAGAGTAGATGGCGAGAGCTCGCCGCCCCGATGCGTCCAGCTCGCCGACCGCGACCTGCAGTCGTACCAGCTCCCGCTCGGCGAGTACCAGCGGGCTCTCCATCACCAGCTCCTGCACGGCCTCGCAGCCCACCCGGCGGGCGGCGCGCAGCGCGATCTCGACGAACGTGGTGCCGGGCACCAGCACGAAGCCCATGACCACGTGGTCCGCCAGCCACGGCTGGCCGGCCACCGACAGGCCGCCCGCGAACAGCCATCCCCGGCCGTCCGCCAGCTCCACCGCCGTCGCGAGCAGAGGGTGGCCGCCGGCGCCCAGATCGCCCAGCGCCAGGATGCCGGTTCCCGGCGGTGGCGCCTCCAGCCAGTAGCGCCGGCGCTGGAACGCATAGGTCGGCAGCTCCACCAGGCGCGCGCCGGTCCCGGC
>JBOGYA010000429.1:0-2322 GCA_050696515.1 Solirubrobacteraceae bacterium | reverse complement strand
GAGCAGCGCCCCGCAGATCTCAAGCAGCTGTGCGGGATCGGGCAGGCGCCCCACCCCCTCCTCGTCCTTGGAGGCCAGGCGGCCGCTGTCGGGCTCGATGAGGTGCACGCCGCGCGCGCGCAGCGTCGCGAGGTTGGCCTGCACGGCGGGGTGCTCGTACATGTGGTTGTTCATCGCGGGCGCAACGACGAGCGGGCAGGTGGCGGCGAGCGCGGCGCTCGTGAGCAGATTGTCCGCGAGGCCGTGGGCGAGCTTGGCGATCGTGTTCGCGGAGGCGGGCGCGATCAGGTAGAGATCGGCGTTGCGCACGAGCTCCAGGTGGCCGATCGGCTCGTGTGCGGGCGGTTGCTGGCCGGGGAACGCTCCCCGGGCGGGGTCGCGCTCGAACTCATCGATCAGCACCGGCGCCCCGGTGAGCGCGGCGAAGGAGGCGCGGCCCACGAAGTGGCGGCTGGTGGGGGTCTGCACGACCCGCACCGCGTGGCCGGCGCCGGTCGCCAGGCGCACGAGCTCGAGCGCCTTGTACGCGGCGATCCCGCCGCTCACCCCGAGCAGGATTCTTGACATACCGGGGTTTTAGAGCGCGGAAGGGAAACCGGCAAGCCCTGGTCGGTGGCTTGCCCTACCTGTAGTGGTACTTGATCTTCCCTTGCGCTACCTCCTCGAGGGCGATCGTGAGGTAGTTCTTGGAGGTGGTTTCGATCATCGGCGGCGGGAACTCGTCGAAGGTGCCCTCGCCGAGGTTGTGGTAGTAGCTGTTGATCTGGCGCGCGCGCTTGGCTGCCACCAGGACGGAGGCGTAGTTGGAGTCGACGTTCTCCAGCAGGCGGTCGATGCGGGGGGAGATCACGGTGAGGGTGCCCTTTCGTGGTTGAAGGGCAAGTGTAGAGGCTCTGCGGGTGGGGGTCTCGGCGAGGCCCTACCGCTCCAGCTCGGCGGCGACAACCGCGACGAGTTGCTCCAGGGCGTCCTCGAGGCGGTCGTTGACGACCACGTGAGCGAACTCGGACTGAGCCCGCAGCTCCTGCTCGGCGACGCGCAGGCGCCGCTCGACCTCCTCGGGCCGGTCGGCTCCGCGCCCGATGAGGCGGGTGCGCAGGGCATCCAGGGAGGGGGGTGCGATAAAGACCTGCAGCGCCTCGGGCATCGCGGCGCGAACCTGGCGGGCGCCCTGTACCTCGATCTCGAGGACGACCGGCGCACGCGCGCGCACGCGCCCGTCGAGCTCGCTGCGCAGCGTCCCATACCGGCGCCCGGCGTAGTCGGCGTGCTCCACGAACTCCCCCGCCCGCACCCGCCGCTCGAACTCCTCGGGGGTGAGGAAGTGATAGTCGATGCCGTCCTGCTCGCCGGGCCGCGCGGGCCGTGTGGTCGCGGACACCGACAGCTCCAGCTCTGGCAGGCGCTCCATGAGCCCGCGGATGAGAGTTCCCTTACCCACGCCCGAAGGACCGGTGATGACGAACACGCGCGACATGGCCGGCACCCTAATGCCGCCGTCGGCCGCTAGCGGCGCATCAGGGAGATCAGCTCACTGCGCTGGCGTTGGGAGAGCCCGCCGATGGTCTTGCTGGGGGCGATGCGGCAGTGGACGAGGATCTTGTTGACCTTGACGCGCCCGTACTTGGGGACGGCGAGCAGCAGGTCGACCACCTTGGCGGTCTCGATGTACTCGGGGGGCGTGAGCAGCAGGGTGTGGATCGAGAGCCGCCCAGCCTTGAGGTCGCGCTTGAGGCGGGCGCGTTCGGTGCGGATCAGGTTGGCCCTGGCGAGGGCGTCCATCCGCTGGTTGAGTGAGCGCTCGGGAGCGGCCGAGTGCTTGGTGGGCGTTGTGCCCGTCGCCATCGCCATGGGCGGCGAGTCTACACACCCGTGGCCGGCGATCAAGGCGCGATGCGCCAATTCATCTGAAGCTCAACTCGAGGTCCAGGTATGTGGAGGCTGGTGGATGGTGTGGCGGCTTGTTTCCAGGGGTTTTTGTCCACCTTTTCTCCACCGGTTCGCTGGCTGCTCGGCCAGTCAAGCGCCGAGCTCGCGCGCGATGCGCCCCGCGGCGGTGGGATCGCGGAAGCTCTCCGTGCCGACCGCGACGAGCGTGGCGCCTACGTCGAGCAGGTCGCGGGCGTGGGCCGCGCTCTGCACCCCGCCCATGCCCACGACGGGGATCGAGACGGCCGCCGCCGCGGCCGCCGCCTGGGCGAGCGCGACGGCGCGGATCGCGGGGCCGGAGAGGCCGCCGGTGCCTCCGCCCAGCCAGGGCGCACGTCGACTCGAACGCGCCTCGGGAGCCAGCGCGGTGGCGCGCAGGGTGTTGATCAGCGA
>JBOGYA010000428.1:0-2326 GCA_050696515.1 Solirubrobacteraceae bacterium | reverse complement strand
ACCTGCTGCAGTTCCGCGCCGCGGCGCCGGAGCTGCTCGAGCGGCTCGACCGCTCGCTGCGGTTCGCTGATGAGGTGGTGCGCTTCCGGATCGTCAAGCTGAAGCCCGGCACCCCCGAGGCGCCGCTGGCGCCCGCCGCCGTAATCGCGCCCGGGGGCGCCGTCGAGCAGCCGGGCCCCCCGGAGGCGCCGAGCGCCGCCGCGCCAGAGAGCCCGGAGGCGGAGCCGGTCGTGGACACGCCGCCAGCGCCCGCGGAGGCACCCGCCGTGGTTGCGGTCGAGGACGCGGCAGCGGCAGCGGAGACCGACGCCGCCCAGCCCGCGTAGCGCAGCTTCGTAATACACTCGACTCGTGGACGGGTGGACATGAGCGACCGGTCACCTAGAGGGTGGCGCAGGCGGCCGGAGGCCGGCGAGCCGGGCCCCTCTTCTTTCGGATCTGGGTGGCGCAGGCGGCCGGAGGCCGGCGAGCCGGGCCCCTCTTCTTTCGGATCTGGGTGGCGCAGCCGGCCCCAGGCCGGCGATTTGGACCCGCCCCCCCGGGCGGGATCGGCTCCATCAGTCAGCAGAACCGACGTGCTGAGGGACTCCCCGCCCATGTTCGAGTCGCGTGTGCTGGACTTCTGCTCGCGCGTGCACCCCGCGGTGCCCGTGTTCGTGTTCGGGCCGGTGTGCGTGGCGATGGCCGCGTGGGGCCTCGCGCAGGTGAGCCTGCTCGCGATGGCCGCCCTGGCGGTCGCGGGGTATGCGCTGTGGACGCTGTTCGAGTACTGGCTGCACCGCCTCGTGTTCCACTTCGAGCCCGCCCGGGGCATCGGCGCGCGCCTGCACTGGATCATCCACGGCATCCACCACGAGCACCCCAACGATCCGCTGCGCCTGGTGATGCCCCCGGCGGTGTCCGTGCCGCTGGCGGCGGTCGTGTTCGCGGCGCTCTACCTCGTCTTCGGGGAGCGCTACGCCCCCGGGCTCGCCGTGGGCTTCTACGCGGGGTACCTGGTGTACGACATGCTGCACTACTACCTGCACCACTTCGCGCCCCGGGGCCGGCTCGGGCGGATGCTGCGCGAGCGCCACATGCGCCACCACTTCCAAGACGACACCCGCGGCTTCGGGATCTCCGCGCCCTACTGGGACGAGGTGTTCGGCACCTCACCGCGCAGCCGCGACGCCCGGCGGACAGCCGAATCGAGGCCCACCCGCCCATAGGTCTACGCGATCTCCGCAACGAGCGGGGTTGGATGACGATGGGGAGAGGTCTCGCCCGCGGGCGGGTTTACACTCGGGTGCTCCCCTAAATACGACGAGCGTCCCTGTCCGGGACACCGAGAGCTGAAAGGAACACTAGCTGTGGCCGCCACGAACATCAACCGGGTCGTGATGACCGGCAACCTGACCAAAGACCCCGAGCTGCGCTCGCTGCCCAGCGGCACGTCGGTGTGCGAGCTGCGGGTCGCCTGCAACACGCGCCGCAAGGACCAAGCCAGCGGGGAGTGGGTGGACAAGCCCAACTTCTTCAACGTGAAGGTGTGGGGCGCGCAGGGCGAGAACGCGGCGCGCTACCTGTCGAAGGGCCGCCCGGTGGCGATCGACGGGCGCCTGGAATGGCGCGAGTGGGAGGCCCAGGACGGGACGAAGCGCCAGGCAATCGATATCATTGCCGACTCGGTGCAGTTCCTGGGCTCGCGCGAAGACCCCTCGGGTGGGGGCGCCTTCGCCGGGAATGGGGCCTCACAGGGTGGCGAGACTCCCGTCAACGAGGGGGATTTCCAGCCCGCACCGGTCGGCGGCGGAGCCGGCGACGAGGACATTCCGTTCTAGGCTCCGCCCGAACGGCGACGACGACGACAGCGAGGTAGCCAGTGGCAAAGGCGCGGGGCCGCAGCAAGCCGGCCCGCAGACGAGAGAAGCGAGGCGGGCCCGGCAGCGGGCGGCGCAAGCCGTGCCAGCACTGCCGCGAGAAAATCGAGCAGGTCGACTACAAGGACGTGGCCTCGCTGCGCCGGTTCGTCTCCGAGAAGGGCAAGATCCGCTCGCGGCGGATCACGGGTGCCTGCCGCCGCCACCAGGCTCAGGTCGCGCGGGCGGTCAAGCGCGCGCGCGAGCTCGCGCTGCTGCCCTACGTGAACGAGGGCGGACGCGACGACAACCCCCGCCGCGAACGCGGCGACCGCGACCGGGGCCGCTAGCAGACGATGCCCGAGGCGATCCTCCTCAAGGACGTCGAGCCGCTCGGCGAGCAGGGCAAGGTGGTGGAGGTCTCCAAGGGGTACCTGCGTAACTTCATGATCCCCCGCAAGCTGGCGCAGCCCGCGACGAAAGGGGCG
>JBOGYA010000427.1:0-2351 GCA_050696515.1 Solirubrobacteraceae bacterium | reverse complement strand
CCGGGGATGCTTCGCCGCGCGCCGGGGGCGCTTCGCCGCGCGCCGGGGATGCTGCGCCGCGCGCCGGGGACGCTTCGCAGCCCGCCCGGGGAGTGGATGGGCCGGAGGGTGGACGGGGACCGAAGGATGAGCGGGGACCTGTTCCGCTGGAGGAGGTCGAGCCCGCGAAGGAGATCGTGCGGCGCTTCTGCACCGGGGCGATGTCCCTCGGCTCGATCTCCCGCGAGGCCCACGAGACGCTCGCGATCGCGATGAACCGCCTCGGCGGGCGCTCCAACACTGGCGAGGGCGGCGAGGACCCCGTGCGCTTCACGCCCGACCCCAACGGCGACCGGCGGCGCTCGGCGATCAAGCAGGTCGCCTCCGGGCGCTTCGGGGTGACGATCAACTACCTCGTCAACGCCGACGAGCTGCAGATCAAGATGGCCCAGGGCGCCAAGCCCGGCGAGGGGGGGCAGCTGCCGGGCCACAAGGTCGATCGCTACATCGGCTCGATCCGCCACACCACCCCCGGCGTCGGCCTGATCTCGCCCCCGCCCCACCACGACATCTACTCGATCGAGGACCTCAAGCAGCTGATCTACGACCTGCGCTGCGCCAACCCCGCCGCGCAGGTGTCGGTCAAGCTCGTCTCCGAGGTCGGCGTCGGCACGGTCGCCGCGGGCGTCTCGAAGGCCAACGCCGACCGCGTGCTGATCGCGGGCCACGACGGCGGCACCGGCGCCTCGCCGCTCTCCTCGATCCAGGCCGCGGGCGTGCCGTGGGAGATCGGCCTCGCGGAGACCCAGCAGACGCTGCTGCTCAACGAGCTGCGCTCGCGGATCGTCGTGCAGACCGACGGACAGCTGAAGACCGGCCGCGACGTGCTGATCGCCGCGCTGCTCGGAGCCGACGAGATGGGCTTCTCCACCGGCCCGCTCGTCGCGACCGGCTGCATCATGATGCGTGCCTGCCACCTCAACACCTGCCCGGTGGGGATCGCCACGCAGGACCCCGAGCTGCGCAAGCGCTTCCAGGGGACCCCCGAGCACGTCGTCAACTACTTCTTCTTCGTCGCCGAGGAAGTCCGCGAGCTGCTCGCCGGGCTGGGGCTGCGCTCGCTCGACGAGGCGATCGGCCGCGTGGACCTCCTTTCGGCCGGACGCGCGATCGACCACTGGAAGGCCCGCGGCGTGGACCTCACCCACATCCTCACCCACGTCGAGCTGCCCGACGGAGGACCCCGTCGCCGGGTGCAGCCGCCCCCGGCGGTGCTCGGCGACGCGCTCGACTGGCAGCTCGTGGAGCGCGCACGGGCGCTGATCGCGGGCTCAGAGCCCGGGGCGGGCGGGCGCAGCGACGGGCGCGCCATGTCCGAGACCGTCGGGCGTGCAGACGGGCGTACGGTGGCCGAGCTGGACACGCGCCGCGACGGGCGCATCACCACGGGCGCGACCGCGCAGGTCCGCATCGAGCTGCCGATCCGCAACGTCAACCGCTGTGTGGGGGGCATCCTCTCCAGCCACATCGCAAGCGCACACGGCGCCGCGGGGCTGCCGGAGGACTCGATCGTGGTCGACTTCGAAGGCTCTGCGGGCCAGAGCTTCGGCGGCTGGCTGGCCCCCGGGGTGACGTTCACGTTGAGGGGCGACGCCAACGACTACGCCGGCAAGGGCCTCTCCGGCGGCGTGGTCGCCGTGCGCCCGCGCAAGGGCGTGAACGCCGACTTCGCCGCCGAGCGCAACGTGATCGTCGGCAACACGGTGCTCTACGGGGCGACCTCCGGCAGGGCCTTCTTCCGCGGCCTCGCCGGCGAGCGCTTCGCGGTGCGCAACTCCGGCGCCTGCGCGGTCGTGGAGGGGGTAGGGGACCACGGCTGCGAGTACATGACGGGCGGGCGCGTGGTCGTGCTCGGCCCCACCGGGCGCAACTTCGCGGCCGGTATGAGCGGCGGGATCGCCTACGTGCTGGACGAGCAGGGCGCCTTCCCGGCGCGCTGCAACATGGGCATGGTCGACTTCGAAGAGCTCGGGGGTGGGCGGGGATCCAATGCGCCAGACGCGATCGAGCTGCGCGCGCTGGTCGCCGAGCACGAGCGGCGCACCGACTCCCCCGTCGCGCGGCGTGTGCTCGCCGAGTGGGACGAGCTGCTCGCGCAGGGAGCGTTCGTGAAGGTAATGCCTCGCGACTACCGGCGCGTGCTGGCCGAGCTCGCCGAGGAAGAGGAGCAGGCCGAGGGAGTGGCGGCGGTCTGATGGGCAGGCTGAGCAGCTTCGCGACAAGGCCGGGCCGCTGATGGGCAAGCTCGGCGGGTTCCTGCAGATCGAGCGTCATGGCATCCCCTACCGCGACCCGCACGAGCGCGCACGGGA
>JBOGYA010000426.1:0-2366 GCA_050696515.1 Solirubrobacteraceae bacterium | reverse complement strand
TGCATGCACGACCCGGCCGGCCTGTAGTACCGGCCGGTCCCCTACTGTAGGAGGGTCTCACATGCCCGCCTTCAAGCTCGACTCCGCCTTCACCCCGACCGCCGACCAGCCCCAGGCGATCGCGGCGCTGGCCGAGGGGGTCGAGCAGGGCGAGCGCTTCCAGACGCTGTTGGGTGCGACGGGGACGGGCAAGACGATGACGATGGCGGGCGTGATCGAGGCGGTGCAGCGCCCGGCGCTCGTGATCGCGCACAACAAGACGCTCGCGGCGCAGTTGTGCAACGAGTTCCGCACGTTCTTCCCGGAGAACGCGGTGGAGTACTTCGTGTCCTACTACGACTACTACCAGCCCGAGGCGTACGTCCCGAGCCGCGACTTGTACATCGAGAAGGACTCGGCGATCAACCAGGAGGTGGACCGCCTGCGTCACGCGGCGACCGCGGCGGTGTTCGCGCGGCGCGACGTGATCGTGGTGGCGTCGGTGTCCTGCATCTACGGGCTGGGCTCGCCGGAGGTGTACGAGATGAACATGCAGATCCTGCGCCGCGGCGAGGAGCTCGACCGCGACGGGCTGCTGCGCAAGCTCGTGTCGATCCAGTACACCCGCAACGACACGGTGCTCGCACGGGGCACGTTCCGGGTGCGGGGGGAGACGCTGGAGGTGTTCCCGGCGTACGCCGAGACGGCCTACCGGGCGACGCTGTTCGGCGACGAGGTGGAGCGCCTGCAGCACTTCGACCCGCTCACGGGGGAGCTGCTGGAGGACGACCTCGAGCACGTGGCGATCTGGCCGGCCACCCACTACAACGTCAGGGAGGGCTCGGTGGAGAAGGCGGTCGCGGACATCGGGCGCGAGCTGAACGAGCGGTGCGCGCAGCTGGAGTCCGAAGGCAAGCTGCTGGAGAGCCACCGCTTGCGCCAGCGCACGCAGTACGACATGGAGATGCTGCGCGAGGTGGGGTTCTGCTCGGGGATCGAGAACTACTCGCGGATCCTCGACGGCCGTGGCCCGGGCGACCGGCCGTACTGCCTGATCGACTACTTCCCGAAGGACTTCGTGTGCTTCGTCGACGAGTCCCACCAGACCGTGCCGCAGCTCGGGGGGATGTACGAGGGGGACCGCTCGCGCAAGGCCACGCTCGTTGACTACGGCTTCCGCCTGCCGTCCGCGATGGACAACCGCCCGCAGCGCTTCGAGGAGTTCCTGGCGATCACCCCGCAGCTGCTGTTCGTCTCCGCGACCCCAGGGGAGTTCGAGCGCACCCGCGCGGGCCGCGTGGTGGAGCAGATCGTCCGCCCGACCGGGATCGTGGACCCGGAGGTGCAGGTGCGCGCGACGCGCAACCAGATCGACGACCTGATGAACGAGATCCGCTCCCGGGTGGAGCTCCAGGAGCGGGTGCTGGTGACGACGCTCACCAAGAAGATGAGCGAGGACCTCACGCAGTACCTGCTGGAGATGGGCTTCCGGGTCCGCTACCTGCACTCGGAGATCGACACCCTGGAGCGCATCCAGATCATCCGCGACCTGCGCCTGGGGGAGTACGACGTGCTGGTGGGAGTCAACCTGCTGCGCGAGGGCCTCGACCTCCCAGAGGTCTCGCTGGTGGCGATCCTGGACGCCGACAAGGAGGGCTTCCTGCGCGGGGAGACCTCGCTGATCCAGACGATCGGCCGCGCGGCGCGCAACGTCAACGGCGTGGTGCTGATGTACGCCGACAAGGAGACGAGGGCGATGCGCGCGGCGATCGGGGAGACCGACCGCCGCCGCGAAATCCAGGTGGCGTACAACGAGGAGCACGGGATCACCGCGGAATCGATCGTCAAGGGCGTCTCGGACATCGCGGAGTTCCTGCAGGGCGAGTCCAAGGTCCCCCGCGGCCGCCGCCGGCGGCGCAGCGAGGCACGGGGGAGGGGGAAGGCGAAGGAGATGCCGACGCACGAGCTGGAGCGCCTCGCAGTGGAGCTCGAGGAGGAGATGCTCGCGGCGGCGGAGGACCTGCGCTTCGAGTACGCCGCGCAGCTGCGCGACGAGATCCGCGAGTTGCGCCGCGACCTCCGCGAGGCCCGTGAGGCGGAGGCGCCCGCGGAGGAGATGGCGTAGCCTTGCCGACCGTGGAGCTCGACCGCCAGGGCATCGAACGGCGCGTGGAGGCACTCGCCCGAGCGTCGGCCGTGCTGCGCGCACATGTGGAGACACTCGCGCAAGTGTCCACCGCGCTGCTCGCCCACGTGGAGTCGCTGGACGGCGAAGTGAGCGCCATCACCGAGAGCCTCCGCGCCGGCCGGGAGGCGCCGAGGAGCGAGCGGGAGCCCGCGCCCGCGCCGCCACCGGCGGCTGCCGTGCCAGCGCCACAGCAGCCCGC
>JBOGYA010000425.1:0-2380 GCA_050696515.1 Solirubrobacteraceae bacterium | reverse complement strand
CTGCGCGAGGTGGGAAGACGTCGCGCGCTCGCCAGCTTCGACGTCACCCGCGACATGGACGGTACGCCAGTAGACGTTGAGGTCAACCGCAGGGAGCGGCTTTCTGAGCCCGACGAGCACTGAAGTCGAGCCGCCCTCGCTCGAACGGCGCTTGCGTAGAGGCGCCTACCTGGCCAGCCGCTCATACAGCGCGTGGTGCTTGGCCACCATCTCCTCCCAGCCGAACTCCAGCGCCGACTCGCGGGCGGCGGCGCCCAGCCGGCTCCTGAGCGCCGGGTCCGGGGCCAGCCGCCTCAGGCGCTCGGCGATCGCGTCGGGCTCGGCCTCGATCAGCAGGCCGTTGCGCCCGTCCTCGATCAGCTCGCGCACACCGCTGACCGTGGTGGCGAGGATCGGCAGGCCGCTCGCGGCGGCCTCGAATGTCACCAGCGAGAACGTCTCGTAGCCCGAGGCCAGCACGAAGGCGTCCGCGAGCTCGTAGACGACCGGGATGTCCCGCACCACTCCCAGCCAGTGCACCGACTCGCCCACGCCGAGCGAGTCGGCCAGCTCCTGGTAGGGCGGTACGTACCCGCGCCCGGCCACCACGAGATCCCATTCCGGCGCGCGCGCGAGCGCCTCGATGACCGCCCGCAGGCCCTTGTGCCCCCAGTCGCCTCCGACAAAGGCGAGTACGAGCCGCTCTTGCGCCAGCCCCAACCTGGCGCGCAGCGCGTGCGCGTCGCGCTCACGGGCCCCCGGCGCGAACGCCTGCGTGTCGACCCCGTTGTGAATCGCCACCACGCGCTCGGCCACCGCGGGGTAGTGCTCGCGCAGCTCCCCGGCGACCCCCTCTGACACGCACACGAACGCGGCGGGGCGGTTCGCGCGAAAGCACACGCGCTCGCAGACGCGCGCGAGAAGACCCACTGCTCGGACGTACCAGCGCAGAAGCGGCAGCGGGCGGTTGGGCGTCGCCCGGTGTACCTGGTGGCAGCAGTGGACCGCGACGGTGTCCACCCGGTTCAGCACGATCGCACCGGTCGCCTGGACGACTCCCCGCCGCCGCCGCCACACCAGCAGCGAGCCGACCGCCATGAACCAGGGGTAGGCCACGAGAAACGGGCGACTCGGCCCTCGCACCCGGTGAAATGCGACCCCCGCGTCCGCGGGCAGCACACACGTACGCGCGATCACCGTGACCTCGTGGCCGAGGCGGCGCAGTCCGGTCGCCAGCTCGGCGAGCTGACGCTCCATCCCCCCCACCGAACCGAGGTCGTGGGCTACGATCGTCACCGCGCACGCGCTCGGAGCTCGCTCTGCCGAATGCTCGGCCGCTCCACCAGATCGCGACGGGGTCGGTCGCATGTGGTTAAACACCCGCGCCCCGGCCGTCCCGCCGATCTCCCACCAAAGCCTCCAGGTGGTGAAAAAACCGTGCGCGCATGGCCACGTCGGTGAAGTCTTCAGCGAACCGCTCCCAGCCCGCCCGCCCGATAGCGCGGCGCAAGCCGGGCGAGACGAGCAGCGGCTCCAGCGCGTCCGCCAGCGCGCGCGGCTCACCCGAGCGCGCGAGCATGCCCGTGCGCCCGTGCTCGATGTACTCGGCGGGACCGCCCGAGTCGACCGCGACGACCGCCACGCCCCTGGCCATCCCCTCCAGGAGCACGATCCCAAAGGGCTCACAGTCCGAGGCGTTGACCAGAATGTCCAGCTGCTCGATGTAGGGGCCCGCGTCGGGGACCTGGCCGGTCAGCGTGACGGCGCCGGCGAGATCCAGTCGCTCGACGAGCCCCGGGAGCGACCGGGCGTACCCGGGTGAGAGGTCGTAGGCGTCGCCGCCGACCACGACCGTGTGAACGGTGTGCCCGCGTTCGCGCAGCAGCGCGTGCGCGCTGAGCAGCCGATCCTGACCCTTCCAGGGCTCCAGACGCCCCACGAGGCCGACTACGGGCACTCCCGGCGGGAGCTCCAGGGACAGGGGCTCAGACGCCCGCTCTGAGTCCGTGCGGGGCGGGCGCGCGCCGGGAGCTACGACGAACGTGGGTCGCGCGGGCGACAGTTGTGCCTGTGCACGGGCGGCCGTGTGCGAGGAGCAGCCGACCGCGATCGCCGGCAGCGCGGTCGCGCAGCGATCGAGCCAGTGGCCCGTGGGAATGCCGTGCTGCCACCAGAGCACTCGATCGGCCATCCCGGCGAGCACTGCCGCGGGCGCGCCATAGAGCTGTGTTTTCGCCGCCCAGTTGAGGATCAGGTCGGGCTGGCGGCGGCGCATCAGGCGCGCGAGCCGAACGACGGCCGCGATCCACCGATGGGGTTGGCGCAGGCGACCCACCGGCAGCACCTCGACCCGGAGGCCGGCGTCGCTCAGCTCCGCCGGCCCCGGCCCCGCCTCGAAGAA
>JBOGYA010000424.1:0-2424 GCA_050696515.1 Solirubrobacteraceae bacterium | reverse complement strand
GACCTACCATTACCGGCTGCTCGTGAGCAGCCCCGGCGGCACGAACGTGGCCGGCCCGGACGAGACGTTCACGACGCTGCCGATCCCCGCCCCCACCGTCGCGAGCGGTGTCGCGAGCGGTGTCGCGAGCGGTGTCGGCGTCGGCTCCGCGACGCTCTCGGGGACGATCGACCCGCACGGGTGGGACACGACTTACCTCTTCGAATACGGCACGAGCACGGCGTACGGGTCGAGCTGGCCGACGGTGCAGGTCGACATGGGTGCCCTGGAAGGCCCCCAGCGGGTGCTCGTGGGCGTCCCGAACCTGCTGCCGGGCACGACCTACCACTACCGCCTCGTCGCGAGCAACGGCGGCGGCACGAGCTACGGGCAGGACATGACGTTCACGACCGGGGAATACCCTGCGCAGATCATCCAGGAACCGGTCGCGCTGCGCACGCTCCTGGTCCCCACAGGCGAAGCCGCCAAACCCTCCCCGAAGCACAGCAAGAAAGGCAGGAAAGGCAAAAAGGGGAAGGCACGCCACCGCGCAAAGCACGGCCGGGGGCACAAGCCGAAGGGCAAGAAGAAGTAGCGCGATTCGATCCGACCGACGGCGATGGCAGGGTGAACGCTCCGTCAGTGCCTCAGCCGAGCGGGTTGAGCCAGCGCACGTGTGGGAAGCGGGCGGCAGGCCCGTCGAGCGTCTCGATCGCGTCGGCGACGTTGGAGAAGTCGATCCCGCGGCCGAGGTCATGACGGCATGGAGAGCTCGTGGCTCCGCGTCGTCAAAGGACGAGGTGAAGTCGCAGGGCCTCGTCCAGGCGGCCCATCAGCGGGGCGGGAACCGACCCTATGCAGCTGCCGATGCGCTGGACGTCCACAGACCTGACCTGCTCGGCCTGTGCCTTGCAGTCGTCCTTGAGCCCGGTGGCGTCCGCTTCGAGCAGGACCTGGAAGGGGTGGACCCTCTCGGTGTTGGAGGTGACCGGCACGATCGTGAGGACTCCCCGCCCGAGTCGCGCGGCCGTGGTGTTCGCGCCGTCGTTGCTGACGATGATCGCGGGCCGCTGCTTGTTCGCCTCGGTGCCCACCACCGGGTCGAGATCGACGATGCGGATCTCGCCGCGGCGCATCAGGAGGGCACGCCGTCGGCCGCCGTCGACTCCCACGCGACGGCCTCTCCGGTGGACTCCCAGGTCTCCCAGGCATCCTCGTAGCAGCTGCTTAGCTCAGTCGCTCGCAGGGTGCGGACGGCCTTGTGGAGTACCGCTGAGCGCGACTGGCCTTGCGCACGAGCGCAGGCGTCGAGGTATTCGACGTCTCCATCGGGGAGGCTCACACTAAGCTTCATACTCTTTATCCTACCACGGGTAGGGATAGGGTATGTCTACCGGGGGGAAGCTTGGCTGCTAAGACGGCACGGACCCGTGCGCCCGTGCCGGCCCATGTCGAGGAGGCTCTATCCGAGCGAGCATGTCCGTGTGTGCGGTGGGGCGTTGACATAAGACTACCGGCTCGTGTGCTTTTGCCGCTGCCCCTTGACAACAGGTTACCGGAGCTGCTACTGTTGACCTGTCGGTGTCCACAGAGGTTGGAGCGCCGGCGTACATAGGGTCTGGTTGGGTCATCCCACCTTGTGGTTTGACTCCAAAGCGCTAGCAGGGTGTTCGGGTAGCGAGAGGGACTGGGTCGCAAAACGCATGAGGGAGTGGTTTTAGCGTGGTTTCGAGAGGGATAAACGTGGCGGGAGCGCCTGTCGCCCAGGTGGGGCGCGTAGCTAGATGCACCAGCAGCTTGCTGGCGCATCTCTCTCTCTCTCTCTCTCTCTTGTGTTCTTGGGCTAAGGCTTAAGAGCCTCCATCGGCCGGCCCCGGCGGGCCGTCCGGTCTCCCCCGAAGGGGGAGGGGTAATCGATGTTTTTTACCGGCTGGCTCTCGCGGGCGCCGGTAGGGGACTGGTGGCGTGATGGCTGTGCGGGCGCGCGCGCGTGTGAGCGGGGACGATACCCCCGCCATGCAGGTCGCCGAGATCCAGCGCGTGCGGCTGCTGGCGGCCGCGGTGAGCACGGTCGAGGAACAGGGCTACGCGCGTACGACTGTCGCGCACATAACGCGCCGCGCACGGGTTTCGCGGCGCACGTTCTACGAGCTGTTCGCCAACCGCGAGGAGTGTCTGGTGGCGGTCCTGGAGGATGTCGTGGGCCTGGTCGAGGCGGAGCTCGCGGCCGCGGAGCTGGATGGGCTCGCGTGGCGCGAGCGGGTGCGAGGGGGCCTGTGGGCGATCCTTTCGTTCTTCGACCGTGAGCCGGCGCTCGCGCGGGTCTGCGTGGTGCAGGCGCTGGGCGCTGGCCCGCGGGTGCTCGAGCGCCGCGAGGAGATCGTCGCGCACCTGACGGCCGTGGTCGACGAAGGTCGTCTGGAGGGCTCGCGTGGGGGGGAGCGC
>JBOGYA010000423.1:0-2426 GCA_050696515.1 Solirubrobacteraceae bacterium | reverse complement strand
CACCACTACGCGGGCGACCTCGCAGATGCGGTGCGCGCCGCCTACGCCGAGCTGCAGGGCCACTACGCGTTCGTGGCGATGAGCCTGGACGAGCCCGACACGCTCGTGGGCGCGCGCAAGGAGTGCCCGCTGGTCGTCGGCTGCGGCGAAGGGGAGCAGTTCGTCGCCTCCGCCGTGCCCGCCTTCCTCGCCTCCACCCGCACCGTGCAGTACGTCGAAAACGGCGAGGTTGTCGTGCTCGAACCCGATGGCGTCACGCTCACGACCGCCGCTGGGGCGCCGGTGCAGCGGCCGACCGAGACGGTCGACTGGGACGAGGACGCCGCCGAGAAGGGCGGCTTCGAGACGTTCATGCTCAAGGAGATCCACGAACAGGCCGACGCCGTCGCCGAGACGATCGCCGACCGCACAGCCCGCGGAGACGGCGTGGACCTCGACGAGCAAGGGGCGCTCGACGAGGCGCTCCTCGCCGGCGTGGAGCGCGTGGTGGTAGTCGCCTGCGGGACCTCCCACCACGCTGGCCTGATCGGGCGCTACGCGATCGAGGAGTGGGCGCGCCTACCCGTCGAGATCGACGTCGCCTCGGAGTACCGCTACCGCAACCCCATCGTCGGCCCCGGCGACCTCGTGATCGGCATCTCGCAGTCCGGCGAGACGGCGGACACCCTCGCCGCGATGCGCCTCGCCCGCGAACGCGGAGCCACCGTGCTCGCGATCACCAACGTGATGGGCTCCCAGGCCACCCGCGACGCCGACGGCGTGCTCTTCACCCGCGCGGGCTTGGAGATCGGGGTCGCCGCCACCAAGACCTTCGTCTGCCAGATCGCCGTCCTCTACCTGCTCGGCCTGCGCCTCGCGGAGCTGCGCGGCACCCTGCTCCCCGCGCGCATCGCCGAGCTCGTCGGCGAGGTCAAGCGTCTGCCGCACTGCATCTCCGAGGTGACCGGCCCCGACGACGGCAGCGGGGGAGTGATACCGCAGGTCAAGCGCGTCGCCGAGCAGCACTGGGAGAAGGAGTTCTTCCTCTACATCGGCCGCCACGTCGGGCTGGCCGTCGCGCTCGAGGGCGCGTTGAAGCTCAAGGAGATCTCCTACATCGCCACCGACGCCTACGCCGCCGGGGAGATGAAGCACGGCCCGATCGCCCTGCTCGACGAGTCCACCCCCGTCGTGTGCGTCGCCACCGACTCTCCCGTGCTCGAGAAGGTCGCCTCCAACATCCAGGAGGTCCGCGCCCGTGGCGCCCACGCGATCGCGCTCACCACCGCCGGCAACGAGCAGATCCTGGAGCACGTCGACGCCGCGATCCCCGTGCCCGCCGTCGACTGGATGCTGCAACCGATCCTCGCCGTGATCCCGTTGCAGCTGCTCGCCTACGAGATCGCCCGCCGCCGCGGCCTGGACGTCGACCAGCCGCGCAACCTCGCGAAGACCGTCACGGTCGAGTAGCCCACCTGAATTCGTTTGGGCCTATACCAGACTGGTGGCGCCCATCGGGATGGTTGCGTGGTCGCAGGGGTCGTGAGGGTCGCGGCTGTGATGCACAATTGTTGGCATATACCAGCCAGGCATATACCGCGCCGCGCACTAGGATCGCTGGTCATGGGAGCCCTCCCCGAGTGGTGCACGCCGCTGCCCGACGCCGCCTCGATGCGCGCGGTCGACCGCTGGGCGATCGAGGAGCGGGGCACTCCCTCGCTTGAGTTGATGGAACGCGCTGGGAGCAGCGTCGCCCGCGCCGTGGAGGAGCTCGCGCCCGACGGCCCCGTCGCGGTCGTGTGCGGCAAGGGCAACAACGGTGGCGACGGGCTCGTCGCCGCGCGCCTGCTGCGCGAGGCCGGCCGTGAGGTCGCGGTCCTTACCGCCGGCCCCCTCGGGGAGCTGCGGGGCGATGCACGCGAGAACCTCCTGCGGCTGCCCGGCGCCCCACCGGTGCTGCTGCACCAGGATTGGCCGGTGGAGGGCGCAGCGGCGATCGTGGACGCGCTGCTCGGCACCGGCTTCACCGGCGAGCCCCGCGGGGCGGTGGCCGAGGCCATCGACGCAGTCAACGCCGCCGGGGGCCCTGTGGTGAGTGTGGATGTGCCCAGCGGCGTCGACGCATCCACAGGCTACGTCTGCGCGATGGCAGTCCGTGCCACCTCGACCGTCACCTTTCATGCCGCCAAGCCCGGCTTGTGGATCCGACCCGGCAAGGACCACGCCGGTGAGGTGCGCACGATCGACATAGGGATCCCCCGAGGTGCCCCTACTGAGGCCGACGTCGGCCTGATTGACGCCTCCGTGCTCGCGCTGCTCCCGCGCCGCGGCGGCACCTCGACCAAGTTCTCGAGCGGCCACGTGGTCGTGGTCGGCGGCTGCCGCGGCCTCACCGGCGCGCCGCGGATGGCCGCGTACGCTGCCCAACGAGCCGGCGCCGGCTACGT
>JBOGYA010000422.1:0-2447 GCA_050696515.1 Solirubrobacteraceae bacterium | reverse complement strand
CAGCCGTGCCCGCGCGGCGCGCGCCGCCGCGGTGAGGCGGCCGGTCGGCTGGCCGGCACGCGGCGTGCTCATCGGCTGAGCGCTCCCTGCGCGGACGTGTCGGCGACGATGCGCCCGTCGAGCACCTGAACCTGGCGGGGCAGACGCGCGGCGAGGTCGTGGTCGTGGGTGATAACGAGGATCGTGGCGCCCTGCGCGTTGAGCTCTTCCAGCAGCGCCAGCAGCGCCCCGCCCGCGGCGGAGTCGAGGTTGCCGGTGGGCTCGTCGGCGAGCACGATCGCCGGCCGGCCAACCAGCGCGCGGGCGATCGCGACGCGCTGGCGCTCCCCACCGGAGAGCTTGCTCGGGCGGAAGTCGGCGCGCGCGGCGAGCCCCACCCGGGCGAGCGCCGCTGTGGCCCGCTCACGGCGCTCGGCGACGGCGACGCCGGCGTAGAGCAGGCCGTCGGCGACGTTCTCGAGCGCCGTGGAGTGCTCGGCCAGGAAGAACTGCTGAAAGACGAACCCGATGCGCGTCGCGCGCAACGCGGCCAGCTCGCGGTCGGAGAGCCCGGCGGCGTCGAGGCCGGTGATCGACACCACCCCCGCGGTGGGGCGCTCGAGCGTGCCCATCACGTGCAGCAGCGTGGTCTTGCCCGAGCCCGACGGGCCGACGATCGCCACCAGCTCGCCCGCGCGCACCGCGAAGCTGACCTCCCGCAGCGCGTGAACCGGAGCCCCGCCCGCCCCGGCGCCATAGACCTTGCTGACCGATTTCAGTGCGAGCACCGGCTCGTGCTGCTCGCCGACCGTGGTGGAGGCAATCTGTGAGTGGGTCATTGGGGATCGTCCACGTGAGTCGGTGGCTTCGGACGGGCGTCGTGGGGGCGGGGCCTCCGTGCCCCGCCGCGGCGCGAGGCGCGTGGTTCGGAGGGGCTCATGTCGCCGGCACCACCACGCGCTGGCCGGCCGACAGGCCCCGGCCGCTGACCTGCACGACGCCTTCGGCGTCGTCGAACAGGCCGACGGTGACGGCCACGAGCCGGTGCACGCGGCCTGCGGCGACCTCCACCGCGTAGCCGCCGCCGGCGAGCGCGAGCAGCGCGTCGACGGGGACCGCCAGCACGTTTTCGACGCTTTCGGTGGTGATCTCCACGTTCACGGGCGCCTGGTCGAGGTGGCCGGTCGCCGCCGGGTCGGTGGGGGTGGCGTCGACTTCGACGGTGGGGGCGCTTTCTTCTTCGCCGCCGTGGCCGCTCGAGGACGGCGTGGTGGCGACGCTGGAGACGTAGGCGATCCTCCCTGGCGTGGTGGAGTTGTCCGGCAGCGTGATCGTGACGGCGTCGCCGACCTTGACGCTGCCCTGCTGGGAGGCGTCGAGCGCGAGCTTCACCTGGCGGCCCGTGGAGGTGACGGCGAGCACCGGCCCGGGCATCACAGTCGCACCGACCGTGGGGGTGACGCTCGTGACGCGCACAGGCCCGGCGTGGAACACGACCGACCCCAGCGGCAGCCCGCCGGTCACCGAGGCGCCGTGCGCGGACTGCAGCGCGCTGATGGCCGCCGCGGTGGCGGCGGTGAATTCGTCGCCGGCGAGCCCCTGCCCGTAGCCGAGCGCATCGAGGTTCGCGTTCAGCTCAGCCACATCGCGCCCCGGCGACATCCCCGCGACGAACGCCCGCGTCGGCGCCACCGAGCCGTACAGCAGCAGCACCGGCTGGCCGCCGATCTGGTACAGGCTCTGCCCGCGCGTGATGATCTGCCCGACCGAGGGCAGCGCCGTGAACGTCGAGCCCTGGCCGTAGAGCGCGGCCGAGGAGCGCGCCGTTGACAGATTGGCCTGCGCGCTCGCAAGCTGTTTTTCGGCCGAGGAGACCTGCGAGCGGTCGGCGGTGGCCTTGGCGGCGGTGCTGGTGGCGTTCTGTTGGGCCAGGGACACGGCCTGCACGTCGCTCGAGCACGAGCTCCCGCCGGCACCCGACGAGCCGGTTTCGCTTCCGGGCGAGGAGGTGGCGGAGGCGGCTTCGGCGGCGCCCTCGCCTGCGCAATCGACCCCCTCCTTCGCCCGCGCCGCCGCCAGTGTCGCCCGGTGGCCCGCGAGCGCCTGCGTGTCGGAGGCCATCGTCGCCCGCGCCGTCGCCAGCATCGTTTCAGCACTCGCCACCTGCTGGCTGGCCTGCTGCACGGCGGCGGGCGCGGTCCCGGAGGGCACGCGGATGCTCGAGGAGCCCGCGTAGCCGAGCGTGCCGCTCACCTGCGTCTGCTGGGAGAGCGACTGCCGCTTCACCGTGACCAGCGAGGTGGCGGTGGCGTTGTCGGCGACGCCGGCGGTGGACTTCACCACGCCGGCGAACGGGTCCGTGGCGATCACCACCACGACGGCCACGACCAGCGCCAGCCCCGCGACCGCGAGCAGCCTCACGGAACTGCCACGGCTCCGGGGCCGGGGCCGCCCTTCGGCCCGAGCCC
>JBOGYA010000421.1:0-2448 GCA_050696515.1 Solirubrobacteraceae bacterium | reverse complement strand
GCCGACCGCGGCGGCGGCGACCGAGGCACCGTCGAGCACGAGCTGCGGCACGTATGCGAGCAGCACCCGGTCCTTGCCGCTGACCGGCTCCACTTCCGCGCCGTTCGCGAGCACGACAGGTCGCCGCCGTGCCGCGGCGACCGCGCGGAGCTTGCGGCCCGTCGGAAAGCCCGCCCCTCCACGTCCCTGCAACCCTGACGCCTCGACCAGGTCGAGCAATTCGGCATCCGCCCCACGGTGCGACCGAGGCGGCAGCTCGCCGTAGCGGTGTAGATGCTCGGCCAGCGAGACCGGACGGTCGTCGTGGGCGCCGGCAAGCAACCGCGGCAGCGCCAGCGGCGACGGGGCCGGCAGTTCGGGCACCGGCACGGCGCGGGCGCTCACTCCGCGCCGCCCTGAATGGTCCCGCTGACGCTGCCGGACGAGTCGACCTGCACTGCCAGCAGTATCCGCGTCCGCCGACCGCCGGCGCCCTGCATGTCGGCGAGGATCCGCTGTCCATCGAGCCCGACTACACGGCCTGCCGACCAAGCACGCGCACCGGTGGGAAGTAGTCCGACGCTGCTGTCGATCATCTGCACGCCGCCACCCGCGAGCGGGCGCCCGCGCAGCGCCACGTGCACACGGCCGCTGAAGCCGCCGCTGGCCACGCCGTCGATCGTGACGGTGACCAGGCCGTTGCCCGCCGAAGACTGCTTGAGCCGGCCGTGGAAGCTCGCCTGGAAGGAGCCGTGCGGCAGAGCGGGCGCGCTCGCCGTGGCGGTGCTCCCAGAGGCGCTCGTCGCCGCAGCCGTGCGGGCGGCGGCGACGCGGGCAGAGGCGAGGAGCGACTTCGGCGTACCGGCCCGGGCCGCCCACCCCCTGGCGAGCGGGCCGCCGCTCGCCCAGACGAGGATGCCGAGCGGGACCGCGAGCGCAGCGAGCGCTGCGCCGATCCGAACCACCGCCGCGCCGGCGGCTGCGCTCGCTCGCCAGAGGACCGCCAGCACGACGGCACCCGTGCAGACGATGCTGAGCACGCCGAGCCAGCCGGCGCGGGCGTCCGTGCCGGTGCCGAGTGTGTGCAGGAGCGCTACCGGCCACGAGGCGTAGGCGAGCCAGTGCACGGCGCGCCAGCTGCGCAGGCCGATCCGGGCGCGCAAGAGGCTGGTCACGATCAGGGCGAGGAGCAGATCGAAGGCCACCGCACCAAGCCCCAACCAGATCGGTCGGTACGGCGACAGGAAGGGGAGGACGGCGTCCTGGTAGCCGATCGGCGCGAAGTGGTCGACGACGGTGGTGACGACGTGGACGACGACGAAGGCGAGCGACAGCAGTGTCACGTTGCGGTGCAGGCCGGAGACGAGAAAGCGGGGCAACTGCCGGGTCTGCCAGCGGGTCGAGCTCATCACCCCGAGCACGACCCCCGCGGTCAGGAGCAGCAGCGCGACCGCGCCGGTGCCGCGGGTCACGTACCAGAGCAGCTTGCCGTTGCCGGCCGCGAGCACAAGTCCGGTCACGCCAGGGCCTCCTCGGGCCAGCCGGCGACATGGACCGCCGATCCGTCGAGGTGGACGAGTCGGGCCGGCAGCCGCCGGCGCGAAAGCCATGCCACCGCCTGGGCGCCGAGCACGACGGCGGCAGTGCTGGCGATATTGGCGTCGACGCAACTGGCGGCGGCGACACTGACCGTCCGCCACGGCGTCCGTGCGGGCTGTCCCGTACGCGGGTCGACGATGTGGTGCAGCTCCGACTCGCCGGCGCGCCAGCGGCGCACCCTGATGCCCGAGGTGGCCAGCCCGCCCGACTGAATCGAGACGATCGGACCAGGGCCGTCGAGCGGCGCTGCGTGGTCATCGGCGATCCTGATCGCCCAGCCGCCCGCCGGGGGATCGCCTGCGACCGCGACGTCGCCGCCGAGCGCCACCAGGGCGCCGCCGCCGGTTGCGGCGGCAACCTTGCGTGCGGCCCGGTCGGCGGCGAGGGCTTTCGCGGTCGCGCCCAGATCGAGCTCGCAGCCGGCAGGAAGCTTCACGGTGCGGTTCTCGTCGTCGACCTCGACCCGGCTCCAGCCCGGCACCGACGCAAAGCGGGCCCGGAAGGCGTGCCCGTCCCTTCGACGCACGAGCTCGAAGGTCTGGTCGTAGCCCGCCAACCGCAGCGTGCGCCCCACCGTCGGATCGACCAGCCCCTCGCTCGCCGCCGCTGCCCGGATCGCGACCCGGATCGCCTCGAGCAGCGGCCGGCTGACCTGGGTGGCATGGCCGGCGGCGTCGTTCAGGCCGGCGAGCTCGGAGTCGGGACGGAAGCGGCTGCAAGCCTCGTCGATCTCTGCCAGTTCCCGCTCGAGCAGCGCCTTGGCCTCGGCGAGCCGCCGTTCGTCGCTGATGCAGAGGGTGGCCGTTGTGCCGAGCGCCGGCAGCGAGAGCGTGCCGGCGCTCACGATCCGCCGGACACCGCCGCCGGAGG
>JBOGYA010000420.1:0-2452 GCA_050696515.1 Solirubrobacteraceae bacterium | reverse complement strand
TCTCTGTGCTCACGGCTCTCACGGCTACAGCAGCGAGTCCTGGCCGGGCGGCGCCGCGAACGGCTCCGCGCGCGCCCGCCGCTCCAGCTCCGCCCCCGCGCGGTTGGCCAGCGCCGCGCACTCGTCCACCAGCGTCGCGGCGGCGTCGGTGGAGAGCTCGCCCGAGCGCAGTTGCTCCGCCGCGCCTTCCAGGCGTGCGATCAAATCGTCGAGGGAGTCCGTCGCGTCGGTCATGGGATCGAGGCATTCTCCCGCACCTCGCGCAACACCGCCGCCAGCACCCCGTTGACGAACCCCGGGGTGTCCGCCCCGCAGAACCGCTTCGCGCTCACGACCGCCTCCTCGATCGCCCCCTCCGGTGGGATCGGGGTCTCGCCGGGGGCTGCGTCGGGGTGCAGGATCTCGATCAGCGCCACCCGCAAGATGCTGCGCTCCAACGGCTGGATGCGCTCCACCGACCACCCGTGCGCATGGCGGTCGATCACCGCGTCGAGCTCCGGCGCCCGGTCCGCGGCGGCGTGCGCAAGGGCGCGCGTGAGCAGCGAGGACTCCCGGGGCAGGGTGCCCGCGAGCGGCTGCCCCGTGAGGTCGTGCTGGTAGAGCGCGAACACCGCCGCCTGTCGCTGCTCGGAGCGGCGCACTAACCGCCCCTTCGTGAGCGCTCAGGCCCGCGAGACATATTCGCCCGAGCGCGTGTCCACTCGCACCCGCTCGCCGACGTTCACGAACAGCGGCACCTGGATCGCGGCGCCCGTCTCCAGGGTCGCCGGCTTGGTGCCGCCGCCCGAGGCGGTGTCTCCGCGCAGGCCCGGTTCGGTCTCGGTGACCTCGAGGTCCACGGCGCTCGGCAGCTGCACGTCAGCGGGCCGCTCGTCGATGAACAGCACGTCCACCTCGCTTGAAGGCTTGGTCCAGCGCAGCGCCTCGCTGACGCTCCCCTCGGGCACCTCCAGCTGCTCGTAGGACTCCACGTCCATGAAGTGCGCGTGCGTCCCGTCCGCGTACAGGAACTGCATCCGCCTCGCCTCGGTGCGCACCGGGCGGAACTTCTCCCCCGCCCTGAAGGTGCGGTCGATCACGGCCCCATCGGAGGCCCTGCGCAGCTTCGTGCGCACGAACGCCCCCCCCTTGCCCGGCTTGACGTGCTGGAACTCCACGATCTTGAAGACCGTGCCCTCCACCTCGATGTGGCTGCCGTTGCGGAACTGGTTGGTTGTGATGATGGTCGATCAGCCCTTTCTGGGGCCAGTTTCAGCGCGGCGGGGACCGCTCGGTGCCCTGACGAGGAGATCACGATAGCTGCCCCGCACGTGCTACGGGCGGAGGCGACTCGGCAGCGCGAGCCGCGCGATCTTGCGCACGACGCTCCCGAACTGCCTGCTCAGCGGACCGGCGTTGTACGGCAGGCCGTAGCGCCCGCAGATCTCGCGCACCTCGACGGCGAGCTCGGCGTAGCGGTGGGAGGGGAGGTCGGGGAACAGGTGGTGCTCGATCTGGTGGGAGAGGTTGCCCGAGAGCAGGTGCAACAGCTCGCCGCCGGTCAGGTCGGCGGAGCCGAGCAGCTGGCGGTAGTACCACTCGCCGCGGGTCTCCTCAGAGGTCTCCACCTCGGTGAACTGGACGGTGCCGTCGGGGAAGTGGCCGCAGAAGATGGTCGTGAACGCCCACAGGTTGCGCACGAGGTTCGCGGTCGCGTTGCCCGCGAGCACGAGCGGCGCCGCGGGACCCGCCAGCAGCGGAAACAGGACGTAATCCTTGAGCGTCTGCTGGCGGGCCTTGCGCAGGACCACGTTCAGCTGCTCGCGCTTCTCGCTCAGTGCGATCTCGCCCGCGAGGACGCGATCGAGTTCGAGGTCGTGCAGGGCGACGCCGTACTGGAAGAAGATCGCCAGCAGCGCCGCGTACAGCGGGTTGCCGAGGTAGTAGAGCCGCCAGGGCTCCTGCTCGGACATGCGCAGCACGCCGTAGCCGACGTCGCGGTCCTTGCCGAGCACGTTGGTGTAGGTGTGGTGGATGTAGTTGTGCGAGTGGCGCCAGTGGTCGCCGGGGCAGGCGTTGTCCCACTCGAAGCGCCTGCCGTTCAGCTCGGGGTCGTTCATCCAGTCGTACTGGCCGTGCATGACGTTGTGGCCGATCTCCATGTTGTCGAGGATCTTCGACAGCGACAGCGCGGTGACGCCGCCGAGCCACGCCGGCGGGATCAGGCTGAAGCAGAGCAGACCGCGGCCGGCGAGCTCGAAGCCACGCTGCGCGCGGATCACCCCGCGGATGTAGTCGGCGTCGCGCTCGCCGAGGTCGGCGATGACGCGCTGGCGGATCGCGTCGAGCTCCTGACCGAAAGCCTCGACCTGCTCGCTGCTGAGAGCAGGGATGGTGGTTGATGTTCCCCTCGGCGCATGCGCCGAGGGGCGAGGCCGCACATGTGCGGCCTCGTTCCGGGCAGTGCATGCAC
>JBOGYA010000419.1:0-2468 GCA_050696515.1 Solirubrobacteraceae bacterium | reverse complement strand
GCTCCTCGACGCGCTCGCCGGGCGCGCCCGCGCGCTGGCGATCGAGGCCGGCGACCTCGCGGGCGAGCTGCACGGCTACGGCGAGCGCCTGCTAGCCGAAACGGGGACGCTGGCCGAAGGTGAGAGTCTCCCGGCTTCGGTCGAAGGCGAGTGCCTCCCAGCCTCGGCCAGTCTCCGATCGGCCGAGGCCACGGGCGCCGGGGGGCCCGTGGGGCTCCAGGAGCTCGAAGAGCGCCTCGCCGCGCTCGAGCGCCTGATGCGCAAGCACGGCCCCACGATCACCGCGGTGCTGGAGCACGCCGAGCGCTCGCGCGCCCGCCGCGAGCTGCTGCTGGGAGCCGCCATCGCGCTGGAGGAGGCCACCGCCGAGCAGCAAACCGCGCAGGCGGCGCTGCAGGAACACGTGGAGGCGCTGCGTGCCGCGCGCACGCAGGCCGCCCCGCGTCTGGCCGAGGCGGTGCGCGAGCAGCTCGCCGCGCTGGCGATGTCCGAGGCCACCTTCGCGGTGGAGCTCGCCCCGCGCGAGCCCGGCCCGGCCGGCGGCGACTCGGTGGAGCTCCAGATCGCGCCCAATCCCGGTGTCGCCGCGGGCCCGCTGCGCGAGATCGCCTCCGGCGGGGAGCTATCGCGCGTGATGCTCGCGCTGATTACCGTCGCCAACCTTGGCTCCGAGGCGACGCTCGTCTTCGATGAGGTCGACGCCGGGATCGGCGGGCACACCGCGCGCGCGGTCGGCGAGCGCCTGCGCGACCTCGCCGCCGCCCGCCAGGTGTTGTGCATCACCCACCTCCCGCAGATCGCCTCGCTCGCCGCGCGCCACTTCTCCGTCGTCAAGGAGTCGGCCGCGGGCGATACCCGCACCAGCGTGCTGCAGCTCGCCGAGCCCGAGGTCCTCTCCGAGCTCGTGCGGATGCTCGGCGCCCCCGAGCGTGACACCGCCGCGCGCCGCCACGCACGCGAGCTGCGCCGGGCGGCGTGAGCGCTAGGCCTGCGGTTTCCGGGGGAGCGGGAGCTAGACTCCCCGAGCAGGTACATGAACCGTCCCGCGCCAGACCGCCACGCCGATCCGCCGGCCAAGACCCGGTTCATCTTCATCACCGGCGGTGTGGTTTCCTCGCTCGGGAAGGGCATCGCCGCCGCGTCGATCGGGCGCCTGCTGGTCGCGCGCGGGCTGACCGTGGGGCTGCAGAAGTTCGACCCCTACATCAACGTCGATCCCGGCACGATGTCGCCCTACCAGCACGGGGAGGTGTTCGTCACCGAGGACGGCGCCGAGACCGATCTCGACCTCGGCCACTACGAGCGCTTCACCGACTCGAACACCTCGCGCGCCTCCAACGTCACCGCGGGGGGGATCTACGACACCGTGATCCGCCGCGAGCGCCGCGGGGACTACCTCGGCGGGACCGTCCAGGTGGTGCCCCACATCACGGATGAGATCAAGCAGCGCATCGCGCTGATCGCGCAGTCCTCCGACGTGGACTTCGTGATCACCGAGATCGGCGGGACCGTCGGGGACATCGAGTCGCTGCCGTTCCTGGAGGCGATCCGCCAGTTCCCCGTGGACGTGGGGCGGCGGCGGTGCATGTTCATCCACCTGACGCTCGTCCCCTACATCGGCCACGCCGGCGAGCTGAAGACCAAGCCCACCCAGCACTCCGTCAACGAGCTGCGCCGCATCGGGATCGCCCCCGACATGCTGATGTGCCGCTCGGAGGGCTCGCTCTCGCAGGAGATCCGCAAGAAGATCGCGCTGTTCGCGAGCCTCCCCCCGAGCGCGATCGTGTCCGCGTGCGACGTGGACAACATCTACAAGGTGCCGCTCACCTTCCGCGAGCAGGGGGTCGACGACTTCATCCTCGAGCACTTCGGCGTGGAGGCCCCCGCGCCCGACCTCTCCAGCTGGCAGGAGCCGATCGAGCGCGCCGAGCGGGCTGGCCGATCTCCGAGCGGTCGCACGGTGTGCATCGCGATCGTCGGCAAGTACGTGCAGCTCGAGGACGCCTACCTGTCGGTCTCCGAGGCGCTGCGCCACGCCGCCGCCCTGCAGGACGCGCGGGTGCAGATCGAGTGGGTGGACTCCGAGTGGCTGGAGGGCAGTGGCGGACGGGACGGCGAGGAGCGCGAGCGCACGCGCGAGCTGCTGAGCGGCGCCGACGGCATCCTGATCCCCGGCGGCTTCGGCGGGCGCGGGATCGAGGGCAAGATCGCTGCCGCCCGCATCGCGCGCGAGCAGCGCATCCCCTACCTGGGGATCTGCCTCGGGATGCAGGTCGCCGTCGCCGAGTTCGCCCGCCACGTCGCCGGCATGGAGGGCGCCAACTCGACCGAGTTCGACCTCGAGACCCCCTTCCCCGTGATCGACCTGCTCCCCGAGCAGAAGGAGATCGCCGACCTCGGCGGCACGATGCGCCTCGGCGCCGACCCGATCAAGCTCCACGAGGGCTCCCGCGCGCGCGGTCTACGGC
>JBOGYA010000418.1:0-2473 GCA_050696515.1 Solirubrobacteraceae bacterium | reverse complement strand
GGTGCCGGGGTCTCACGTGCTAAGAGCCGATGCCGGTGCCGTATCGATCACGGGCGGCGACGCGAGTCTTGAGCGGTCATGGTCGGAGATGGCGCCGGCCGACGGAGTGGCGCAGGCGCGATGGGCCGACTTCTGGGCGCGCAAGCGGGCCGATGCGAAAGGCGCGCGCGATTTCGCCGAAGCAGACCGCATTCGTGCGTTGCTGGCGGAGCACGGCTGGGAAGTGCGTGACGTCCGCGGTGGGGAGTCGACGGTCAAGCGGCGGCTCTAGGTCAGCTCAATCGCGCAGCACCCCGCGACCCGCCCCGCTTGGCGGACCAGCCGGCGCGCCGTCGCGTCCCTGGCGCACGACACGCGCCTCGCGCGGTTCCCTCGGTTCCTCGGGACAGGCGTGTCGCTGGCGGGACGCTGCGAATTCTGGATCTGGCCAGTGCGATGGGCGCGCCGCCGGGGGTCCGCCGGCGCGGAGCGGTCGCGGGGCGCAGCGCGAATGAACCGCTTCTCCCTTCTCCCTTCTCACTTCTCTCACTGCGCCCCATTCCACGCCGTGAACGCCGGCAGTGTCTTGAACGGCGGCCCGACTTCGATCACAATGTCGGTGTGGTCGCCGAGCTTGATGGCGCGGGGATCGCCGGCATAGGGCTTTCCGTCGACCCAGACCCGCATCCGCTCTCCCTTCTCGACGATCGCGCTCGCCGCTCTGGTGCGCGACAGCGGTTGTACCCACACGTCGAAGAAGTTGCCCAGCGTGAAGGACCGGTCGACCGGCGCCTCGATATGGATGATTCCGTCGGGGGTGTGGGTGTGCAGCCAGTAGAAGCACCGCGCGTCGGCGGGGCGGCCGACATTATAGGGAACGGTGACCGGCACGCCCTTGTCCAGAATGGTGAGGTGCTGGTGGATGTGGATCCGTTGCCCCTCCTGGGCGTCGCAGGCCACGCCACCGATGGTCTGGCCGTGAGCCCCGATGAACTGGGCGAGGGCGGGGGCGGGACGGACTGACACGGCGACCAGCGCCGCGGCGGGGAAGGCGATAATACCGCGGAATCGCGGGGGTAAGAGGTTCGGCATAGCGGACTATGGCGGCGGAGGGGGACCGGAGGCAACCGGAGGACAGTGGACTGTTGACGGGCCTCGACACTCCCCGTAAGTTGTGGGTCTGTCGGCGATTGGGGCATTCCGGCTGACGTAGCTCAACTGGTAGAGCACCCGATTTGTAATCGGGCGGTTGTGGGTTCAAGTCCCGCCGTCAGCTCCAGTGGGTGCCGTGAGCGGGAGGACGGGCGTCGACCCGGGTGGGGTGGCCGAGTGGCTAATGGCAGCAGACTGTAAATCTGCCGGGCTTCGCCCTACGTAGGTTCGAATCCTACCCCCACCATGGCAGGCGAGGTCGGGCGATGGTTGCGGGAGTCGGGCTGATCGCCAATGCAGCGTGCGCGGGTGTAGCTCAGTTGGTAGAGCATCAGCCTTCCAAGCTGAGGGTCGCGGGTTCGAGTCCCGTCGCCCGCTTGCTCGCGTAGCTCAGTTGGTAGAGCGCATCCTTGGTAAGGATGAGGTCAGCGGTTCAATCCCGCTCGCGAGCTCTTGACGCGGTGGCTGGCCGACGAAGGAAGTCAGCGTTGAACTTCGGAGATCGACGATGAGCAAGGCGAAATTCGAGCGGACGAAGCCGCACGTGAACGTGGGGACGATCGGGCACGTGGACCACGGCAAGACGACGTTGACGGCGGCGCTGACGAAGGTGTCGGCGGACAAGGGGTTCGGGACGAAGTACATCTCGTACGACGAGGTGGCCAAGGCGTCGGCATCGCAGGGGCGGCGGGATGCGACGAAGATCCTGACGATCGCGACGAGCCACGTGGAGTACGAGACGGCGGCGCGGCACTACGCGCACGTGGACTGCCCGGGGCACGCGGACTATGTCAAGAACATGATCACGGGGGCGGCGCAGATGGACGGCGCCATCCTGGTGGTCTCGGCGGTGGATGGGCCGATGCCGCAGACGCGGGAGCACATCCTGCTGGCGCGGCAGGTGAACGTGCCGTCGATCGTGGTGTTTTTGAACAAGTGCGACCTGGTGGACGATGCCGAGCTGCTGGACCTGGTGGAGATGGAAGTCCGCGAGCTGCTGAGCCAGTACAAGTTCCCGGGCGACGACACGCCGATCATCCGGGGAAGCGCCTTGCAGGCGATCGCGGGCGACGCGGGGGCGGTGGCGAAGATCGAGGAGCTGTACGCGGCGCTGGACAGCTACATCCCGGAGCCGGTGCGGGAGACGGACAAGCCGTTCCTGATGCCGGTGGAGGATGTGTTCAGCATCACGGGCCGGGGCACGGTGGCCACGGGGCGGATTGAGCGGGGCCGGGTCAAGGTGGGCGAAGAGGTGCAGTTGGTGGGGTTCGGGGCGGAGAAGAAGACGACGGTGACCGGGGTGGAGATGTTCCGCAAGCTGCTCGATGAGGGGCAGGCGGGC
>JBOGYA010000417.1:0-2482 GCA_050696515.1 Solirubrobacteraceae bacterium | reverse complement strand
ATGGAAGCCATCCGAAAAACCCTGGATCCCGCCGCATTTGATCGCACGAAGCGATCTGAGGGTTTTTCGGATGGCTTCCCGGCTGTTACCCTTGCTGGACGACGCCGCAGCGGTCCGATCCTGGGCCGGCGGACGCGCGCGAAGCCCATGGAGAAGTTCGTCATCGAAGGCGGCGTCCCGCTCTCCGGCACGTTGACCCCGGCCGGCAACAAGAACGCGGCGCTTCCGATCCTCGCTGCCTGCGTCCTCACCGAGGACGAGGTTCACGTGCGCAACGTGCCCCGCATCCGCGACGTCGAGGCGATGGTCGCGATCCTGGAGCAGTTGGGGGTGCGCGTGGTCTGGACTGGCCCCAACGAGCTTGCGCTGTGTGCGTCGGAGGTGCACTCGGTCGAGGTCGACCCCGTCCTGGCCGAGCAAATCCGCGCCTCCTTCCTGCTCGCCGGCCCACTGCTTGCGCGCTTTCAGCGCGCCGTAATGCCTCCGCCGGGTGGCGACGTGATCGGCCGCCGGCGCCTCGACCCCCACCTGGACGCCTTTCGCGCGATGGGCGCCCGCACCGACTGTGGGCGCGACATCCTGTTGAGCGCCCCCCGCGGCCTGCGGCCGACCGATGTGTTCATGGACGAGCCCTCCGTGATGGCCACCGAGAACGCTTTGATGGCCGCTGCGCTGACCCCCGGGCAGACCGTGATCGGCAACGCCGCCGGCGAGCCCCACGTGCAGGACCTCGCGCGCCTGCTCGTCAAGATGGGCGCCGACATCCAGGGGATCGGCTCCAACCTGCTCACCGTCAACGGCTGCGCCTCTTTGCACGGGTGCGCCCACGAGATCGCACCCGACCACATCGAGATCGGCTCCTTCATCGCGCTCGCCGGCGTCACCGGCGGGGAGCTGCGCGTCAAGGGCACCGTCCCCTCCGACCTGCGCATGATCCGCCTGGTGTTCGAACGCCTCGGGCTGCGCACCGAGCTCCACGGCGCCGACGTGCTCGTGCCCGGCGGCCAGCGGCTCGTCGTCCAGGCCGACGTGGGGGAGTACAAGAGCAAGATCCAGGACGGGCCCTGGCCCGCCTTCCCGGCGGACTTGACCTCGATCGTGCTGGCGCTCGCCACCCAGGCCGAGGGGTCGATCCTGGTGCACGAGTGGATGTTCGAGAACCGCCTCGTCTTCACCGACAAGCTGATCCTGATGGGGGCCGACATCGTCCTCTGCGACCCCCACCGCGCGATCGTCACCGGCCCGCGCCGCCTGCGCGGGGAGCGCGTGGAGTCCCCTGACATCCGCGCGGGGATGGCGATGCTGCTGGCCGCCCTCTGTGCCGACGGGCGCTCTGAAATCGGCAACATCCGCCAGATCGACCGCGGCTACGAGCGGATCGACGAGCGCCTGCGCGAGTTGGGCGCCAACATCGAGCGCGTCGCCGTGGAGCCCTCGCCCGCGATCCACGTGTAGGACTGAGTCATCATGTCCGGGCTCGCGCTGGCCCCGCGAGCCACGAAGGAATGGTCCGAGGGGGTGGGTTGTGTATGTAGTTTTTGCACTGCGTGCAACTATGGTTACACCGACTCTGAATTTTTAATAACTACCACCGCCCCCTCATGCAAGTTGTACTTACTATAGTTATAACTCCACACTGTTTTGTGAGCGGAAGCTCTCAGATGGCTTCTAAGCCCACGCCATGATCCACCCGATCCCCTCCGGCACGCGCGACGTGCTGCCCGACGAGATGCGTGAGATGCGCCTCATCACCGAGGCCCTGCGCGGGGTCTTCGACGCCCACGGCTACGGCGAGGTGTACACCCCCGCGCTGGAGTACGAGGCCGTGCTTGCCCGTGCGGCCCTCACGTCCCCCGCCCAGCCGCCGGTGTACCGCATGTTCGACGAGACGGGGGCGTTGCTCGTGCTGCGCTCGGACATGACCGTGCCGATCGCGCGCGTCGTCGCCACCCGCTACCCGCAGTCCCCGCCTCCCCTGCGCTTCTGCTACCTCGCGCACTGCTACCGCGCGGTCCGCCCCTCCCGCGGCCAACCCCGCGAGCTGCTGCAGGCCGGCATCGAGCTGATCGGCTCGCCCGCGCCCCAGGGCACCGCGGAGGCGCTCACGGTGCTCTGCCGCGCGCTGGACGCCACGGGCCTCGAGGGCTACCGGGTCGGCCTCGGCGACGCCTCGTTGTTCCCCGCGCTGATGGCGGGCCTCCACGTCCCCGAGGCTCTGCGCCCCGACCTGCTGGAGGCGCTCGCGCGCCGGGACTTCGTGGAGCTGGAGCGCTGCCTGGGCGAGGCGGGGCTGCCGGAGGGCGAGGCGGAGATCCTGCTGAGCGTGCCCCAACGCCGCGGGGGACCAGAGGCGCTCGAGGACCTTCCCGGCCCGGCGGCGGATGCGGCGGCGGGGATGCGGGCAGTGCACGCCCTGCTGGACCCCTCGGTGGCGGCCCGCGTGATCTTCGACCTCGGCCTGGTGCGCTCCCTGGGCTACTAC
>JBOGYA010000416.1:0-2489 GCA_050696515.1 Solirubrobacteraceae bacterium | reverse complement strand
ATGTGTATAAGAGACAGGAATAACAGGGCGTCGACCGGCGGGTCACGCTACGCGATCGGTCGGCTGATGCCCTCGCGAGAAGGAGATGCCTGATGCTGCATGTTGGGCTTGATCTGAGCCGCCGGCGGCTGGACGTGTGCGTGCTGTCTGATGAGGGCGAGCTGGTCGAGGAGCTCGCGGCGCCGCCCGACCCCGAGGGGCTGCGCTATCTGGTCTCAAAGCTGGCGCGTCACGGAGGGCCAGTGCGTGCGGTGATCGAGTCGATGACCGGCTCACGGTTCATTCACGACACGCTCGAGCAGTTGGGGTGGGATGTGCTGATCGCCGACGCGCAGCGGGTCAAGGGACTGGCGCCATTAGCCTGCAAGACCGACCGGGTCGACGCAAGAGTGCTGGCGGTGCTCTCGCACCGCAACCTGGTGCCGGCGATCTGGCTGCCCGATCCGCGGGTGCGCGCAGAGCGCGAGCAGGCGCGCTTTCGGCTGCACCTGGTCAAGCACAAGTCGATGCTCAAGCACCGCATCCACGCCACCCTGATGACGTTCGGGCATCCCTGCCCGGTCACCGATCTGTTCGGGCTGGAGGGCCGCAAGCTCCTGGAGCGCCTCGAGATCCCGCAGCCGTGGCGCGAGACGCTCGACGCCAGCCTGTACCTGATCGACTACCTCGAGTCAGAGATCGACGCCACCGAACGCGAGCTCCGAGCCAGCGGCGCCGATCATCGCTACGTGCCGCTGCTTTTGACAGTCCCCGGAATCGGCTGGGTGCTCGCGTTCACGATCGCCTCCGAGATCGGCGACATCGGCCGGTTCCCGTCGGCCAAAAAGCTGGTCGGCTACACCGGTCTGTGCCCGCGAGTTCGCCAGTCCGGCGACAGCGACCGCCGCGGCCCGCTCTCCAAGCAAGGTCCAAGATACCTGCGCTGGGCGATGCTCGAATCGACCATGCATGCGATGCGGCACCCCGCCTACCGCGATCGCTACCAGCGCACCAAGCAGCGCCTGGGCAAGCAACGCGGCGCCAAAGTCGCCCAGGTCGACCTCGCCCGCAAGCTCACCGAGGCGATCTGGCACATGCTCACCAACAACCAGCCTTTCGACCCCGCCGCTGCGGGAGGCGCCGCAAATCGTCTAGCCGCCTGACGGCTCTTTTGGAATTGCGCCCCCGCAGCCGGCCTCCGATGCCGCCTGGTCCTCCACGAGGAGGCGATAGAGAGATGAGCGCCGCTTACCCAACCGCGCTCCACCAAGCTAACCCACCGGAGGTCATCCAGCTACAACGATTCCGCCGGCTTCCATGGCCAGCGGGCGACACCCTCACGCAGACACCACCCACACACCCACAAGCACGCGGGAAAGGCCCAAACCACAAACGCACTTGACATCCGCGCGTCCTTCATAGAGACGATTTCCACAACTCTCCGGCAGCCGGCGTGACGACTGTCGCGACGCTGGTGGAAATCGTCCTTTCCGGTAGCGGCCGAAACTTTGCAAGGCCGCCGCCGGCTGACGGCTAGCTATCACCACCGCGTTAGCTGGCATCGCCTGCCCTCGCAAATGGCCCGATGGGCTCTGCGCAACGTCGGCAGAGAAGCACAACTCGGGCGACGACGCCGTCACAGTTCTGCGCGTCGTCCATTTGAGGAGCGAGGTCGGCGGCCGCGCCTGCCGGCGCTTGGCGAGGTGAAGCGGTTGCTGTGCCGTCGTTTGCGTACGCGACCAGGTTTGGGATCCGTTGGTGGCTCAGGATCCGCGGGGACCGAAAGTGGCGTACTACAAGCCGATCGCCGTGCGAGAAGCAGGTCTCGTGGCCCCTCTGCTCCCCAGATCCTGGTCCCAGGAAGTGGTGTGGCGCCCGACGGCGCCGCGTTCCCGGGGGCGCTGGTGGCCAAACCGAGGGTGGTGCGCCGCCGCGGGTGTGGCCGTGGGTTGGTCCCTCGGTATCGTGGGATGCCGCTCGTGTTAGTTATCCAGACCGCATTCAGAACGAGCCATGTGCGGCGAGGTGAAGCGTGCCGGCGGTGAGCGTTCGTGGATTGGTGAGGTCGTACGGGTCGGTCCGCGCCGTCGATGGGGTGAGCTTCGAGGTCGAGGCAGGCGAAGTATTCGCGCTGCTGGGTCCGAATGGGGCGGGAAAGACGACGACGATCGAGATCCTGGAGGGATTCCGCGAGCGCGACGCGGGCGAGGTGAGGGTGCTGGGGATCGACCCGGGTGATCGCCGGTCGGGGCGGCGGCTGCGCAGCCAACTGGGGGTGGTCTTGCAGGAGCTTGCGGTGGAGCCGTTTCTGACGGTGCGGCAGGTGCTCGAGCGCAACGCTGGGTATTACCCGGTGCCGCGGCCGGTGGGTGAAGTGATCGAGCTGATCGGCCTGGCGGAGAAGGCCGACGCGAAGGTCAAGACGCTCTCGGGCGGTCAGCAGCGACGACTGGATGTTGGCCTGGGGATCGTAGGCAATCCCGCGCTGTTGTTCCTCGATGAGCCGACCA
>JBOGYA010000415.1:0-2501 GCA_050696515.1 Solirubrobacteraceae bacterium | reverse complement strand
CCCTCGTCTCTGATGCGGCTGGCGTCTGGGTAGAAGGTCGAGAGGGCGCCGACGGAGGCGACCAGCATCCCCATCGGGTGGGCGTCGTAGCGGAAGCCCTGCATGAAGTCCTTGACGTTCTCGTGCACGAAGGTGTGGATCGTGATCTCGTGCACCCACTCCTCCAGTTGCGCGCGCGTGGGCAGCTCGCCCTTGATCAGCAGGTAGGCGACCTCCAGGTAGGAGGAGTGCTCGCACAGCTGCTCGATCGGGTAGCCACGGTGCTGGAGGATGCCGGCGTCCCCGTCGATGTAGGTGATCGCGGAGCGGCACGAAGCGGTGTTGGTGAAGGCGGGGTCGTAGGCCATCAACCCGAAGTCCCGCTCGTCGGTCTTGATCTGCCGGAGGTCCATCGCGCGGACGGTGCCGTCGGTCACCGGCAGCTCGTAGGTGCGCCCGGTGCGGTTGTCGGTCACGCTCAGCGTGGCGGCGGGAGCGGGCGGGGCTCCATTCGCCTGCGCCTGCTGGCCCGTGGCCTCCTTCTGCGTATCCGCCGTGTCGGTGCTCATGGCTCTCTCCTGTTGGCCGCTTAAAGATCGTCTTGCCCGATTATGGGGCAAGGTATGCGAGTCACGCCGACCACGGCGCGACGCACCTTAGCCGGCCTCGCCGCTCAGCGTTGCGAGAGGCGCGCGCGGGTGGCGGCGGTGCGAATGCGCGCCGGTGCAGCCAGCGCCGGCGCACCTGGGTGGGGTCCGCGGCGGGGCGCACGCGGCAGGCGTGGGCGCGGGTGGCTGGGATGACGCGGGCGCGGGCGGAAGCCGATGCCGCCGTCCTCTTCGGGGGCCGCCTCGGGTCCCTGGCGGACCGCCCAGCGCACGATCAGGAAGAGCCCGACGATCGGGATCTTCAAGATCACCATCAGCCAGATGAAGGTCCAAGCATCCACTCCACCTCCGATCGTACTACCGATCCAGGCTCGTGGGCGAATGACAGGTGATCAGGCCCCTGAGACGGTTGTGGACCAAGCGATGCAAGGATCGAAGGACCCACCCGCCCCGCGAAGTGTGCTCTGCACACGAGCGACCGAGGACGCAGCAGCGCGCCGTGTCCACGGCCGTCTCAGTCCCCGAGCGGCACCGCCGCGGCGGAGAACTGGGTGAACTCGCGCAGCTGGCGCACGCGCGCCACGATCTCAGCCCCCGCGAGGCTCTCGACGCGCTGAGTGCCGAACTCTTCCACGTTGAAGGAGGCCAGCGCGGTGCCGTGGGCCATCGCCTGGCGCAGCAGCTCGTCGGAGAGCTCCTCTTCGATGTGGGCGGCGATGTACCCGACGAAGCCCCCCGCGAACGTGTCGCCCGCGCCGGTGGGGTCCACGACCGACTCCAGCGGAAACGCGGGCAGCGAGAAGAAGCCCCCCGCGGTGACGAGCGCGGCCCCGTACTCGCCCTGCTTGGCGACGATCACCTTGGGGCCTCCCCAGGAGAGGATCTCGCGGGCGGCGGCGTAGAGGCTGGCTTTGTCGGTGAGCTGACGCAGCTCGGAGTCGTTGAGGATCAGGCAGTCGCACTCCGCGATCGCCTTCATCAGCGACTCGCGCGCCGCTTCGATCCAGAGGTTCATCGAGTCGAGCGCGACGAACCGCGCGGCGGGGAGCTGCGCGCGCACGTCGCGCTGCAGGTCGGGCTGGATGTTCGCCAGGAACAGCACCTCCGAGGAGCGCGAGCGCTCCGAGAGCTTGGGCTGGAAGCCCTCGAACACGCCGAGCTGCGTGTCGAGCGTCTCGCGCGAGTTGAGGTCCCACCCGTACTTGCCGCGCCAGAAGAACGTCTTGCCCCCGGGGATGCGCTCCACGTCGGAGATGTCCACTTCGCGGTGGCGCAGCACGTCGAGCTCGGTCTCGCCGAAGTCCTCACCGACCGGTCCCACGACACGCACCTCCGAGAAGAACGAGGCGGCCAGGGCGAAGTGGACGGCCGCCCCGCCGAGCATCCGCTGGCGCTCGCCGAAGGGCGTCGAGACGCTGTCGTAAGCGATCGATCCGACGACTGTGATTGCCATTACGGCACCCTATAGCCTCCCGCTCATGCGCGCGATTCAGATGACCGAGTTCGGCGGCCCCGAGGTGCTGAAGCTCGTGGAGCTGCCGCGGCCCGAGCCGGGCCCGGGGGAGGCGCTGATCCGGGTGACCCGCGCGGGGGTGAACTTCGCGGACACCCACACGCGCACCAACTCCTACGTGCGCAAGGCCACGCTGCCGCTGGTGCCGGGCGGGGAGGTGGCGGGCGTGCGCGAGGACACCGGGGAGCGCGTGGTCGCGCTGACCGGCACGGGCGGTTACGCCGAGTACGCCACGGCGCCCGCGGAGCACGTGTTCGCGATCCCCGAGGGAGTTGACGAGGGGACGGCGCTCGCGCTGCTCTTGCAGGGGACGACGGCGTGGCACCTCTACCGCACGGCGGGGCGCGTCGGGCGGGCGAACGGGCAGGGGGCGGGCATAACACGGGAGGGGGCGGACGCAG
>JBOGYA010000414.1:0-2519 GCA_050696515.1 Solirubrobacteraceae bacterium | reverse complement strand
GCAGCCGGCGCACGGTGGCCTCGCCGAGCCCGGAGGCTCCGCCGACGACGATCGCTGAGTGGCCCTCGATCCGCATGGTGCGGGCGAGAGCCTACATCACGCTCACGCGCAGGGCCGCGAGAGCGTCAGCGCGAAGAGGTCCTCGGGGTCGGTGAGCCAGCGCACGAGCTGCAGGCCCGCGGCGTCGAGGTCGCTCTCCAGGCGCGGGCGGGTGAACTTGGCGGAGATCTCGGTGCGCATCTCCTCGCCGGCGTCGAAGTGCACGTCGAGCTCGAGCGCGGAGACGGTGACGGTGTGGTCGCGCCGCGCGCGCAGGCGCATCTCGATCCACTCGTGGCGGTCGTCGAAGAGCGCGACGTGGTCGAAGTCGGCGGGGTCGAAGTCGGCGTCGAGTTCGCGGTTGAGGACGTGCAGGAGGTTGCGGTTGAACTCCGCGGTGACCCCTTGCGGGTCGTCGTAGGCGGCCTCGAGCACGTCGGCGTCCTTGACGAGGTCGGTGCCCATCAGCAGGTGGTCGCCCGGCGCGAGCAGCCCTGCGATTTGGCGCAGGAACCGCCGGCGGGAGCCGGGGGGGAAGTTGCCGATAGTGCCGCCGAGGAACACCACGAGGCGCGGGCCGGCGGCGGGGGGGACGCGGTCGAGGTGGCGCTCGAAGTCCCCGACCACCCCGTGCACTTGCAGGCCGGGGTACTCCTCGGTCAGCTCGTCGGCGCAGTCGCGGACCATGCTCTCGGTGACGTCCACCGGCACGTAGCGCGCGAGTGTCCCGCCGCCGTGCAGGGCGTCGAGCAGGACGCGCGTCTTGGCGGCGGTGCCGGAGCCGAGCTCGACCAGCTCGACCGCTCCGGTCAGCTCGGCGATCCCCGCGGCGGTGTCGTGGAGGATGGAGCGCTCGGTGCGGGTGGGGTAGTACTCGGGCAGCTCGCAGATTTGGTCGAACAGCTCGGCGCCGCGGGCGTCGTAGAAGTGCTTGGGGGGCAGCTCCTTGAAGGGTCGGGTGAGCCCGTCGAGGACGTCCTCGGCGAGGGTGCGCTGCTCGGCGCCGCCGAGGTGGGAGTCGATTTGGATGCCGTTTTGTCGTGTGGGGTCTCTGACGGGCTCCATAAGACTCCTAGCCGTCCTGAGCCAGTCGTACGCCCGCGAAGATCTGCTGCCGCAGCGGGAGGTCCCAGTTGCGGAAGGTGAGGCTGGCCACGCGCGGGTGGGTGGCCCAGGAGCCGCCCCGCAGCACGCGGTAGTCCTCGCCGAAGAACACTTCGGAGTACTCGCGGTAGGGATACGCCACGAAGCCGGGATAGCCCCGGAAGGGGCTCGAGGTCCACTCCCACACCTGGCCCACACCTGCAAGCAGCCCGCGCGTGGCGGCCTTCTCCCACTCGGCCTCGCTGGGCAGCCGCGCCCCGCGGGCTTCAGCGTATGCCTGCGCCTCAAACCAGCTCAGGTGGCAGACCGGCGCGTCGGGATGGCCTCTCGGCGGGCCTTGCTCAAAGCGCGCCCAGCTCGCGTTCGTCACGGGGCGCCGTGCGATCGCGAACGCGGGCAGCTCGACCGTGTGGCGTGGACGCTCGTTGTCGTAGGCGAACCCGTCGGCGGGGGCGCCCATCTCAAACGGGCCCGGCGGCACTTCGATCCACTCGTCCCCGCTCTCTGTCCCTGCCACCGGCTCCAGGCTCGGCTCCCCCGCGGGGAGCAGCCCGGCGAGGGCCATCGTCTGGCGCATCGTCTCAGTGTGCTGCAACTCGTGACGCAGGACCAGCTCGGCGAGGACGCCGTCGCCCACTCCCGCGCGTGCGAGCGCGAGCGCGACCCGCTCGCGGACGTCCTCCAGGTAGGTGCGCGCCTCGGGGGCGTCGAGCAGCTCGACTTCGCCGCGCACGGCGCGGGGCGTCTCGAAGGCGTCGTAAAGCTCGGCGAGGTCGGGCCGCAGTAGCTCCAGACCGGCGTGGCGGTGGGCGAGCCACAGGTCCTCGTAGGCGGCGATGTGGGCGAGGTCCCACACGAGCGGGCTCATGATCGGCGAAAGCGTGCGCTCGAGCTCGCCGTCGTCGAGGTGAGCGACGAGCGCCAGGGTGTCGCGCCGGACCTCGTCGAGCGTCGCGAGGGTCTCTGCGGCGAGGGGCTGGGGCGCGGCGGTCGGTTGGGGAACGGTGCGGGCCATGAGCTCCGGGCGCGTACTGAGTGTAGGACCTTAGCGCGCCCGGCTCATCTTGTGCTCCCGCTGCGTCCGTTCACTCCATCCGAATTATCGGAAGAGTCGATTACGTGGGCCGTCCTCGTGCGCTGCGGGGGGCAGTGCCTCAGTTTGGTCGGGACCCGCGGAGGCGAGACTCAGTTTGTATTTTTGAGCGCATATACACGCTACTGGACCTCCTATAGCTGCCATCTGGTTACCGCCTACAGGTCCAGTTGGTTTATATATATCCCGAAATTGATTCATCACCCTGCGGGGGCCCTCAGGTGCGTACCGGCGCCCTCAGGTCGTTGCTTGGGGGGACGCGCCTCGAGGCGGTGCCGCGGGG
>JBOGYA010000413.1:0-2547 GCA_050696515.1 Solirubrobacteraceae bacterium | reverse complement strand
CATCCGAACCAGGCGCGGACGTACCTGCACACTGGGACAGCCGCGGCGCTGGTCGCGTCTCTTCTCGTCGCGTTTCCGACCGGGGACCAGCAAGCGAAGATGGTGGGCAGCCACCAGCCGGTGACGCTCGCGGCGATGGAGGGCCGCTTCGTGGGTGGACGCATGGCCGACGTGGCCGTCATCGGGCAGCCCAACGTTGCCGCCCGGCGGCTCGACAACCCGATCGAGATTCCCGGCGCCCTGAGCTTCCTCGCCTACGGCACGTTCCAGAGCTACGTACACGGGCTCGAGGAGTATCCGGAGAATTCCTGGCCGGACAACATCGAGCTCCTCTACTACGCGTTCCACCTCATGATCACGCTCGGGACGATGTTCATCGCCCTCATGGCATGCGCGAGCTTCCTGAGCTGGCGCGGCCGGCTTGAATCCACCACGTGGCTGCTGTGGATCCTGATGCTGGCGTTCCCCTTCCCATACATCGCCAACACGCTCGGGTGGATGACGGCAGAGCTCGGACGCCAGCCGTGGCTCGTCTACGGCCTGTTCCATACTAGTGCACCGCCGTTGAGATTCGGTTCATCATGTTGCGGTGCGAGCGGATGATGGCGCGCGCGGGTTTGGTCCACGCAAAGGGGGTCGGCGAGCGATTCCACTGACGGATGTATGCGCCGAGATGGTCACGCAGGGCGCGGGTGCTGGAGAAGTTGGTGAGACTGAGCGACTGCTTGGCCAGGATGCCGAAGAATCCCTCGACCTCGTTGAGCCAGGACGCGCTGGTCGGCGTGTAGTGGAAGTGGACGCGCGGGTGCTGGGCGAGCCAGCCCCGCACCGCCTCGGTGCGGTGGGTTGCCGAGTTGTCCAAGATCACATGCAGCTCGCGCCCCGGGTAGGCGCGGACGACCTGCTTCATGAAGGTCAGGAAGTCGGCGGCGGTATGGCTGGTGGCCACCCGATGGGTGACGGTGCCGGTGGCGACCTCCAACGCGGCGAAGAGATCGACCACCCCGTGCCGCGTGTAGTCGTGCGTGTGCCGCACGGCGCGGCCCGACCGCAGCGGCAACGGCGGCTGAGTCCGCTCCAAGGCTTGGATCGAGGTCTTCTCGTCCACGCTGAGGACGACCGCCTGCTCGGGCGGATTCAGATACAGCCCGACGACATCGGTCACCTTGGCGGCAAACTGCGGATCGCGGCTCACTTTGTACGTGCGCACCAGATGCGGCTTCATCCCATGGCGGCGCAGCACATCGGAGATGCACCCGCTGCTGAGCCCCATCGCCCGCCCGATCAGCCGCGTGGTCCACCGACTGCGCCCGGCGGGCGGCGGGGACATCGCCAACTCCACCATCTCTTTGGCCCGCTCCGCCGACACCTCATGATCCTGCCGCCCGGTCTTGGGCCGCTCGGCGAGCCCGGCGACTCCCCCGACCACAAACCGGCGCCGGATCCGAGACACCGAGACCACGGAGAGTTCCAGATCCGCGGCGATCGCGCGGCCCGCCTTACCGGCCGCACTCTGCAGGATGACCTGCGCCCGTCGCATCAGTCCGCCCGGCGTCGAGCGGCGGCCCACAATCGCCCGCAACTCTCGCCGCTGCTTCGCCGTCAAGGTGATCCCGTGCCGTGGTCTCATACGGCCTTGGACGTACGAGAATCAAATTAACTCAATCTAAACGGCGGTGCACTAGTGGCCGATCGAGCGGTGCCACCCATAGCGCAGGCACGAGGCCGGTCGGGCCAAAGCACTCGCCGTAGAGCACGCCAAAGAGCGTGCCCGAGGCGCCTGCCGCGACGACCAGCGGCCACGACGACCGGAAGCCGGCGAGTTTCCCCCGTCGCTGCCGCGCCAACACTCCCCCGAGCAGCATCAGTAGGAGTCCATGCCCAACGTCGCCGAACATCATGCCGAACATGACCACGAAGGCGACCGCGGCGAACGCCGTCGGATCCACGTCTGAATACGGCAGGACGCCATAGGTATCCACCAGGACCCGGAAGGGCGCGGAGAGCCTGGCGAACCGAAGCAGCGTGGGCGGTACCTCGGTTCCAGGCGACGGCAGCTCGACCACTGCCGCGCCCGCCGTGCTCAGGTTTTTCCGCAGCGCTTCGAGATGTTGTTCCGGGGTCCACCCCACCAGGACGGACACATCGCCCTGGGCAATGGCCAGGCGTTTGCGCCGATCGAGCTCGACCTCACCGGCCAAAAGATCTCGCGCGTCCTGCGCCTCGAGCCTGGCGAGGTCGGGTGGCGCTGCCGCGATCGTCGCCGTCGCAGGCCGTCGGTGTTTGGCAGCCTCGATGCGGCGGAGGGCATCGTTGGCTTGGCCGGCGGCGGGCGCAAGCTCCACGGCGAGCTCCACCGTGCCCAGTCGGGCGAGCTGGACGAGGACCTGGCGGAGCGACTCCGACATGACCGCAATGGCCACGCGGCGCATCCGCACTGGTGCCGGCACCTCAAGAGTGGGCATGGAAGGATTCCTGTGCGCTCGGCCCCCGAGCGGCCTGCTCCAAGGCAGCCAGCGTCAGCCAGCAATCGGTCACGAGCAGCAT
>JBOGYA010000412.1:0-2552 GCA_050696515.1 Solirubrobacteraceae bacterium | reverse complement strand
GGCCAGCGCCGCCGCCGTCTCGGGCAGCAACGCCGGCAGGACCTCACCCACCAGGGTGCGGCGCGGCGCGAGCAGCCCGGCGTGGGTGACGCGGGTGCCGGCCTCGGTGGGTGACAGGTTCAGCATCCCGGCCAGGAGTTGCTTGGTACTGCGGAATCCAGCGGCAACCGCGATATTGCGGGATTCCAACTCCGCGACCGTTTGCAGCATCATCGAATGCAGCATCCGCGACACCGATTCGATAGCCCGGACCTGATCCGCCAACCCTGCGTCATCATCGCATTCGATGATCGTATGGCGCCACTGGTCGAGACAAGCGACCATCGCCTGCCTCGGATCCAGTAGCGTCTCCATCACGGGACCATTGTCGCACCCACCCCTGACAGCCTCGGGGGTTCGCCAGAGCCACCGGTACGAGAATTTCATTGATGCGACAACCGGTCGAAAAAGAGCAACGAACCCGTGAGACGAGCACGTGGAACCCGGCCGGCCGCCGGGAGCCGAGCGGGGGTGCTCAACCGGCGGCCGGCCGGGGATTTAATCGGGCAGCGCCCTACGCCCTCAGACCCGGCTCGACCCGGCGACGTCCTCCTGACGCCATCCAGTCGTACAAGTCAGCCCGGGACAGCGAGGCCCGGGTGCAGCATCCGCCGCAACCATCCCGTCTGGCGATGGCGCGATCGATGAACCGGACGGCTCTTCGTCGGTTGCGGCTTAACCGACACTGCGATGCACCTGGAACAGGGCTGGCCAACCGGCGCGATCATCGGCGCAGCGGAGACGACGTAGCCGCACAACGCCTGGTACTCGCCCGCGTGATGGCCGGCGGCCGCACTCTCGTCGGTCACGTCGTGCGCCTGACCATCGACACAGCAGGTGATCGGGATCGTGTACAGCCGCTGCGCCAGGGACCCTCCCAGAACGGCGTTGCCCGGTAGGCGCACGTTGTTCATAAGTTGAGAGCTTTCCCCGTGGCTGCTTCGTCGTTTGCGAGAAGAGCGACAGATTGAGTCACAAGAACTGTTCCCTCGACTATTCGCTGCGTCTCGTCGGCCCGGTGATGAAGCTGTTGTCCCAGTACAATCAGTCGCTCGGCAAACTCGCGCTGCTCCGCAGCAGTAGCGCTCTGCCCCATGATGTGCATCGCTAGCGGCACCACATCGGTATTGACCCCGGCTAGCTCAACAAGCAACTCACGATCTTTCCGGATCACTGCGCCGCTCGCGACTGGCCTAGACAGAAGTTCAGGCTCGAGTTGGCTCGCACTAGTTCCGTCCTCTCAGGGACCTATCCCGATGGGGGACCGCCGTCTATGCCCTCGCTTGGTTGCGGTACAAAAATAGACCGGCGAGCCGGTAAGAGGGACTGGCCGTCAGTACGAGTGTTCAGAGCTCAAAGAAGGCGGATGGGGACACCTTATGATCAGCAGCCGAGGAACACTGCGCGGTGGTCAGGGCTCGCCGCGTTGCCTCGGCGCAGTGTCAGGCTTCCTGCTCAAGTTGATCCGCGAATCGGCGGGGCTCACCCAGGTCCAACTGGCTGAGAAGCTCGGCGTGGAGGTGGCAAGTGTGCAGGGCTGGGAGAGCGGTCGTCGACCGCTCGCGGCTTTGCGCGCCGTAGACCTGATGCGGCTGCGATGCCGCTTGTTGAGAGACGGCGCAAAGCCCACCTTGCTCACGATGCTGGAGGACGCCATTCAGGCGGATCTGATCATCGCCGAAACAGTGCAGGCTGGCGCCCAACTCATCAAGACCGACACGCATCCTCTCGGCGCGACAGTCCACCAGCGCAAGCTGACCAACCTGATCACCTGGCCGTTCACGGGGATAGCCCCGACCCCGCTACAAAATCTAGTGATGGCACGGGTCCGACGTGGACCTGTACCAGACCACCCGACGCTCACCAAGGATGAGCGTACGGGCTTTTTCGATCACCTCCTTGAAACTGCGGACGCAAACCCCCATGAACACGTTGCGCTCCTACGTCGCCAAGCGATCTATCTGCTCGGCTTCGATACCCGAGCGAGCACGATTGGGTGGTTGCGCACCGAGCATCGTCGTGCCCTCAGCGACGCCGGGCGTACCGATCACGTTGGGCCTTGGATGGCCGTCCGTTCCTCGGCTGCGGCACTCGCCTGCGGGGGCGATCGCGACTCGTTGCGGGCTTTTCTTCGGCATGCTCTGGCCACCGATCGGCTGGAGCAAGCGAATCTCAATTACTGGGCTTACTGGGTGGGCGAGATCGGCGACGTCGAAGTCGACGACGAATTCATGGGCCGTGTTGACCCCCGAGGGTGAAGTGGCGTTCGACTGCTAAACCACCTTCTACGACGTCTGCGTCCAGGCTCAGGTCACGCCGAACTCAATATCCACACGGTGTGGACGCTCCTGCTCGCTCATCCCGCGCTCCTCAGCAACCATCCCGATCTAAGAGCCTGTTGGCAAATGCTGTTGGTGGTGTTCACTCCGGGGGTGACAGCTGGTAGCGATTTGGTCACGGTGGCGTGTCGTGCCGGCGCGAGAGGGGGCTCCTGGTACTGGAGGAGTAACCAG
>JBOGYA010000411.1:0-2576 GCA_050696515.1 Solirubrobacteraceae bacterium | reverse complement strand
TCTGTACGCAGCGGTCGAGGGGGTGCGCCCGCACGAGCTCTACCACCTGGCGGCGCCCTCGTTTGTTCCGGCCTCGTGGGAGAACCCCGCGGAGGCGTTCGCGGCGATCGCCGGGGCAACGGCCTCGCTGCTGCAGGCGGTGCGCGACACCAACCCCACGATCCGCGTGTTCACGGCGGCCTCGGGCGCGATGTTCGGCGCGGCGGGGGAGAGCCCCCAGCGCGAGGAGACCCCCTGCCGCCCGGACACCCCTTATGCGATCGCCAAGCTGGCCGCGCACGATCTAGTGGGGGCGCTGCGTGCCCACGACGGCCTGTGGGCGTGCTCTGGGATCCTTTACAACCACGAGTCCGAGCGCCGGCCGGAGCGGTTCGTGACGCGCAAGGTCACGCGCGCGGCGGCGGCGGTTGAGCTGGGGATCGAGAGCGAGGTGGTGCTGGGGAACCTGGATGCCGTGCGCGACTGGTCGTTCGCCGGAGACGTGGTGAGGGGAGCGTGGCTGATGCTCCAACAGCAGCAGCCGGAGGACTTCATCCTCGCAAGCGGTGAGCCTCGCACGGTGAGGGAGCTGGCGAGGGTTGCGTTCGCGTGCGTGGGCCGGGAGTCAGAGCGCTACGTGCGGGTCGCGCCCGAGCTGGTGCGCGCTCCGGAGTCGACCCCGCAGGTGGGCGACCCGACCAGAGCACGGGAGCGGCTTGGATGGCGGGCGAGCATGAGCTTCGAGCAGTTGGTCGAGCGAATGGTGCGGGCTGACCTGGACGCGCTGAGGGTTGCCTCGGGCGGTCCCGGCCAAGCGTGAGCCGCGGCCCGCTGGTCCTTGGCGGGGGGCGAGCGCGGCCTGAGAGGAAGGACGGAGTGGAAGGCGATTCGGCGGTGCCGTCGAAGACCGGTGCGCACCACAACCTGGAGACGACGTGATCCTAGCTCTGACATTCTGGAGCCAGCCGCAGGTCATCACCGACAGCTGGGTCGAACTCGCCAGCACGATCACCCTGATCGCCTTCGTGATCGGCGCATACAGGCATCTCGAATGCCACAAGAGCGGCTGTCATCGGCTTGGGCGCTTCACGCACGGGCACTACAAGCTCTGTCGTCTCCACCACCCGGGCGTTCCGAGCGACGGCAGGATCACGCAGGATCACATCGACGTTGCCGAGGTGCGATGAGCCCGGCCCGTGGAGCAGGCAAACGCAGGCTTGCTCCATGTGGCAACGCTCTGATTCCCCGGACCGACGCGGGCGGGCAACGCAGACACTTGCTCTATGTGGGAGCGCTCTGACTCAGCCGGGCAACCGCGGGGGGCTGGCTAAACCAGCGCCTCGACCTTATCCGGCTGAGCCTCGCGGGCGCTGTCCGACTGGTCGTGGACCACATCCAGCGCGGGGACCGGTGCCTCGGGAGCGAGGGGCGCGGCGTCGCCGTGCAGCTCGCCCTCGACGGGAGCGGGCGTCCCGTCGGCGGGTTCGGCGGCGAAGCGGTAGCCGATGCCGAAGTGGGTGTGGATGTAGCGCCAGTCGGGCGAGGCGCGCTCGAGCTTCTGGCGGAGCTTGCGTACGAAGACGTCGACGGAGCGGTCGCCGCGGACCATCGCGTAGCCCCACAGCCGCGAGTAAATGTCCTCGCGCTCCAAGACGCGGCCCTCGGCGGCGGCGAGCAACTCGATCAGCTCGAACTCGCGGCGGGTGAGGTCGATGGAGCGTCCCTGCACGAACGCCTGGAAGCGGTCGGAGCGGATTTCCACCTCACCGGCGCTGACGGGCTTGAGCTCGGTCCGTCCGGCGGAGCGCCGGCGGCGGCGCACGACGCCCTGGACGCGGGCGATGACCTCCTCGGGGTGGCAGGGCTTGGTGATCCAGTCGTCGGCGCCGAGGCGCAGCCCACGCACGCGCTGGGCGACGGTGGAGGGGCCGGTGCAGACGACGATGCCGAGCTCGGGGAGGGCGCCGCAGAGGCGCTCCAGCCACGCCCAGGCCTGGGGGCCGAGGATCGCGAGGTCGACCACGAGCGCGGAGAGCCGCATCGAGGCGATCGCGTCGGTGGGCACGGGGCTGCCGAGCACGCGGTGCTCCCAGCCGAGCCGGTCGAGTCTCTTCGAGAGAACCTGGATAAAACCGCTGTCGCGGTCGAGAACTGCGATTCGCAGCTGGGTGCCTGTGGCGGTGGCGTTACGTGCGTCCTGCACGGGCCCCTGCGCGGCGCGAGTGCTTTCCCTCATCGCGGACTCCAGTCTAAGCAAATCGCCGGCCGCGATGCGGCGTGGCAGGCAATTGTCACAGGATGTTCACAGAACGGCCGCTAGTTGCGGGCTCAGGCGGAGCCCATCGGGTGCGAGGAGTCGGAGAACTCGCGGAATAAGCCGGTGACGACGAACGCGACCTGCTCGCCGACGTCGACGGCGTTGTCGCCGACACGCTCCAGGGCACGGGCGACCAAGATCATGTGCATCGCCCATTCGCGGGTGTCGGAGTCGTCGCCGACATCGAGGGCCATGCGGAAGATGTCGCGGTTGAGACGGTTGATGGCGCGGTCCTGGCGGACGAGGTCCTCGGCGAGGCCGACATCGCGGGCGGCGAAAG
>JBOGYA010000410.1:0-2580 GCA_050696515.1 Solirubrobacteraceae bacterium | reverse complement strand
GCCTTCGCCAATGTCCGATTACTGAGGCATCTCGCCGGTTACTAGCCCGGATCTTTCACTCGTTCGCGCGAGTCGAAGCGGCTAAAACATGAAAGTGCCTACCTGAGCAAGGGATACTTCGGGTGTCGACGCCGAATAACCCCACGTGCAGGAGGCACCTTCAGAGTGAAGCCTACCAAGCTCCCCCGCCGCCCGCTGGTCAGCGTCGATGGGGAGGGTCTCGCCAACCATGCGGGCAGCCTGCTGATCCACGAGCTTGCTGATCGATTGGGCCTGACCGGGGCTCTCTCCCGCGCCTGTGCATCGGCCTTCGGCGACGTGCGTGTCCACGACCCCGGCGTGGTGCTACGCGACCTCGCGGTGATGATCGCCGACGGCGGCGACTGCCTCTCCCACCTGTGCACGCTGCGTGACCAACCCGACCTCTTCGGCACGGTGGCTTCGGACGCCACCGCCTGGCGGGTGATCGACCGGCTCGAGCGAGTGGGCCTGGGCGCCCTGGACGGGGCTCGCGCCGAGGCACGTCGACGCGCCTGGGCAGCGGGGCTGCAGCCCGCGCGCATCACCCTCGATATCGACAGCACCTTGGTCACTGCCCATTCCGAGAAGGAGGGTGCCGCAGCGACCTACAAGCGCGGCTTCGGCTTCCACCCGCTGCTCTGCACCCTCGACGAGACCAAAGAGGTGCTCGCCGGAATCTTGCGACCCGGCAACGCCACCGCCAACAACGCTGCCGACAACATCGCCGTGCTCGACGCCGGGCTGGCCCAGCTCCCCACCCGCTCCGCCGCCGAGCCCATCCTGGTACGCAGCGACTCGGCGGGCGCCACCCACGACCTCGTCACCGCGGTGCGTGAGCGCGAGCTGCGCTTCTCGATCGGCTTCGACCTCACCGCCGCGGTGCGCGAGGCCATTCTCGCCTTGCCCGCCAACGCTTGGACGCCGGCACTGAGCCAGGACGGCGAGGAGCGTGACGGTGCTGACGTCGCCGAGCTGAGCAGACTGGATCTCCGTGCGTGGCCGCTGCGGACCCGGGCGATCTGCCGGCGCGAGATCCCCCACCCCGGTGCCCAGCTTACGTTCAGCGACCTCGACGGATATCGCTTCCAGGTGTTCATCACCGACCAGCCCGACGCCGACATCGCCTATCTGGAGGCGCGCCACCGTGGTCACGCCCGGGTGGAAGATCGCATCCGTTGCGGCAAGGACACCGGGTTGCGCAACCTGCCCTTCCGCGACTTTGCGGCCAACGCTGTGTGGCTGCAGCTGGTGCTCATGGCCATCGACCTGCTCGCCTGGACCCAGGGGATCACCCTCGAGGGTGAAGCGCGCGCCTGGGAACCGAAACGGCTGCGCTACGCCTTGCTCCACGTGGCTGCGCGGGTGTGCCGCAGCGGCCGCCGGCTGTACGTGCGACTGCAACGCATGTGGCGATGGTCTGCGCTGCTGTGCGCCGCGTTTCACCAGCTGCGCCGGTTACCCCTGCCAGCCTGATCACCCCTCTCGCAGAGTTCGTGCACACCGGCGTCAGCGTGCGTACCAGCCGAGCGGAAGGCTCCAGCTTGGGCGCCGACGATCAACCAAACTGACATCTCGCAGCAGTCGACCCGCTCCGCATGGCTGCCCGCAACCGGCATCCGCCCCGCAACTGCGGAAGGCAGCCGTCTCAGTGGCTGAGTGAATGATCTGGGCTAATGAGGCCACCCTCCGGGCCTCGTGAGACCGCCCGGTGCCACAGCGACGATGTGCCGGTACAGCAGCTCACAGGAGGGAGCAGGTGGCCGGCAGGAGATTCGATGTGGCAGACGTGATGGACGTTCTCCAGCACTGGCAGGCGGGGCGGAGTGATCGGCAGCTGTCCCGCAGTTTCAGCATGGGCCGCAACCGGGTGGCCCGGATCACGGCGACGGCGGAGGCCGCCGGACTCGTGCGGGGCGGTCCGGCGTTGAGCCGGCAGGAGTGGGAGCAGCGCGTCCCGATCTTGTTTCCCGAGCGCGTCATGCCGCGCCCCGGAGACGGCCAGGATGAGCTGAGCCGTGTGCACGCCAGCATCGTGGCCGGCCTCGCGGCGAGCACGGTGACTACGGTGTGGCAGCGGCTCCACGACGAAGGTGGTGTCGAGGCCAGCCTCTCGACGTTCCGGCGCTACGTGCGCCAGAACATTCGCATGGTGCGGCCCGAGGACGTCACGGTGCGCAAGGAGGTGACGCCGCCGGGTGAGGTCGCCGAGGTGGACTACGGCCGCCTCGGCCGCTGGTTCGACACCATCAACGATCGCTGGCGCACCGTGCAGGCCTTCGTGATGACGCTGGCATACAGCCGCATGGTGTTCGTCCAGCCGGTGATCAGCTGTGACCAGAGCGCGTGGGTGGCGGCGCATGTCGCCGCGTTCGCCTTCTTCGGTGGAGTACCGGCGCAGATCCGGCTCGACAACCTCAAGACCGGCGTGCTGCGCGCCGACATCTACGACCCCCAGTTGAACCGCGCCTACGCGGAGCTGGCGGAGCACTCCGGGACCCTGCTCGATCCCTGCCGGGCCGGCAAGCCGAAGGACAAGCCGCGCGTGGAGCGGAACATGCC
>JBOGYA010000409.1:0-2584 GCA_050696515.1 Solirubrobacteraceae bacterium | reverse complement strand
GCTCAGCACCCGTGGGCTGCGCAACCCGCGCACCGGCGAGGGCGACTACCGCTTCCTCTGCACCGGTGACGCCGAGGCGTTCCGGGAGCAGGGCACGCGCTTCCTGCAGATGCCGCTCGGCCCGGTCGAGCAGGTACGGCTCGCCGCGGCGGAGGTCGTTCTTTGAGCCTGGCGCGCAGCTACGGCCGCGCGTCGGACGGGCTGCGTCCGGTGGTGATCGAGCCGGGGTTCGTGCGCACCGCGACCGGCTCGGCCCTGATCTCGATGGGGGAGACCCGCGTGATTTGCACGGCCTCCGCGCAGGAGAGCGTGCCGCGCTGGCTCACCGGCAAGGGCCGCGGGTGGGTGACCGCGGAGTACGGGATGCTGCCCGCGTCCACCGGCGAGCGCAAGCAGCGCGACGCCACCCGCGGGCGCCTCGACGGGCGCTCGGTCGAGATCCAGCGCCTGATCGGGCGCGCGCTGCGCGGGGTCGTGGACTTCGAGGCGCTCGGCGAACGCACGATCTACCTCGACTGCGACGTGCTGCAGGCCGACGGGGGCACGCGCTGCGCGTCGATCACCGGAGCTTACGTGGCGCTCTCGCTGGCCTGCGCGCGCCTGCTGGGGGAGGGGGGGCTGGAGCGCACGCCGCTGACGGGCTCCGTCGCGGCCGTCTCGTGCGGGATGGTCGCGGGGGCTGCGCTGCTCGATCTGGACTACTCCGAGGACTCCACCGCGGAGGTCGACGCCAACGTGGTGATGACCGGGGAGGGGGACCTGCTGGAGGTGCAGGCCACCGCGGAGCGCACCCCCCTCTCGCGGGCGAGCCTTGATCGGCTGCTGGCGCTCGCGGCGGACGGGATCGTGCAGCTGCGCGCCGCGCAGGAGCGGGCGATCGCGACGCCGTGAGGCTGCTGCTGGCGACCCACAACGAGCACAAGCGCCGCGAGCTAGGGCGTCTGCTGCTCCGCCACGAGGTCGCGATGCTGCCCGATGCCGTCGAGCTGCCGCCGGAGGTGGGCGAGACGTTCGCCGAGAACGCGCTCGGCAAGGCGCGCGCGGCGGCCGCGGCCACCGGGCAGGTGACGATCGCCGACGACTCCGGCATCGAAGCCGCGGCCCTCGGCGGCGCGCCGGGGGTGCGCTCGGCGCGCTACGCGGGGGAGCGGGCGACCGACGAGCAGAACCTCGACAAGCTGCTCCACGAGGCCCCCGCGGGCAGCGCACTGGCATACGTGTGCGCGCTGGCCTACGTGGATCCCGCCGGTGGGGTCGAGCGGCTGTTCGAGGGCCGCTGCACCGGCCGCCTCGCCGCCGAGCCGCGCGGAGAGGGCGGCTTCGGCTACGACCCCGCCTTCTTGCCGGACGACCGCCCGCCTGGGGAGGAGGACGCACCTGGGGAGGAGGGCTCGCGCGAGGAGGAGGGCGCACCCGGGGACGATTGCTCGTCTGGGGGGGAGGGTCCACCGGCCCGGACGATGGCGCAGCTGAGCGCGGAGCAGAAGGACGCGATCAGCCACCGCGGACGCGCCGCGAGGGCGCTGGAGGCGTGGCTGGAAGGACAAGGCCCATCCTAATCCTAATACTATAGTCTTTACTGTGGAGAAGGGGGAGGGGTGTTGTGTATTAAAATTTGACTCGCGTATAACGATCGTTACACGCAGTTGAAAAAGTTTAATATGTACCAGACGCCCCAGCCTCGGCGCGGGGGTCTCAAAAGAGGTTGATCGCCGCGGAGGCGCTCACCGCGACGGAGAGCGCGGCGTAGCCGGTGTAGCCGGCGAACAGCAGCAGCGCGGCGGTGAGCAGCGCGATCAGCACGGTCGCCGTCCAGCCGACGCGGGGCAGGTCCATCGGCGAAGGATATCCTCGCGCCACGATGGCGACGATGAGCTCCGGGTTCGGCGAGATCCTGGCCCAGCGCGTGGCTGAGCGGGAGTCCCAGATCGTGCTCGGCCTCGACCCCGACCCGCAGGCGCTATGGCCGGGGGTGCACGACGCGGCGCGCAGCTCGCGCGCGGACGCCTCCCCAGCGTGGCGCACGGCGGTGGCTGTCCACGTCCACTGCTGTGCGGTGATCGACGCGGCGGGCCCCGCGTGCGTGGCGATCAAGCCCCAGCTCGCCTGCTTCGAGCGGTTGGGGGCGCCGGGGTGGGAGGCGCTTAGCGACGTGATCGAGCACGCGCGCAGGCGCGGCCTGCTGGTGATCGCCGACGGCAAGCGCGGGGACGTGCCCGTCAGCGCGCGCGCCTACGCGCAGACGCTGTACGAGCGCCTGAGGGCGGACATGGCGACGGTCAACCCGCTGCTCGGCAGGGATGCGCTCGAGCCGTTCGTGACCACTGCGCGCGCGACCGGGGCGGGTGTGCTGGTGCTGGTGCGCACCTCAAACCCGGGCGCAGCCGACGTGCAGGACCTCGAGCTCGCGGCGACCGGCCAGAGATCGGCCGATCGAAGGTCGGCCAGCACGGTGTGGGAACACCTGGCGGGGTTCGTCGATGAGCTGGGCGCCCCCGGTGTGGGGCCGTCGGGCCTCAGCGACGTGGGCGCGGTGGTCGGGGCCACCGAACCGCGACACCTCGCGCGGGCGCGCGAGCTGATG
>JBOGYA010000408.1:0-2587 GCA_050696515.1 Solirubrobacteraceae bacterium | reverse complement strand
GGCTGGAATCGCCACCACGAGGCGGCGGTCGAGGCGCTCGGCGATGCCAGGGACCTGGTTGCGCATGTCGAGCTCGAGTCCTACTCGGTGCTCACCAGGCTGCCGGAGCCGTTTCGGGCGCAGCCGGCCCTGGTGGCGGAGCATCTGCGCAGGGACTATCCGGGCGGGCGGATGGTGCTGGTCGAGGCAGAGCGGCGCGAGCTGGCCGGGCGTCTGGCCCAGTTGTCGATCGCGGGGGGCGCGGTCTACGACGCGATGGTGGCCACGACCGCCGCCAGCTGTGGGTATCGCCTCCTCAGCTGCGACCGCCGCGCGGCATCCACCTACGAGCGGCTCGGCGTGGAGGTTGCGTATCTCTGAGGCAGGCGCTCGACGCATCCGCATCGAGACCCCCTCGCATAAACCCGCTCACCGGTACCCGCGGCGCACCGAGCGAGCATGTCCGTGTGTGTGGTGGGGCGTTGATATAAGACCACCGGCTCGTGTGCTTTTGCCGCTGCCCCTTGACAACAGGTTACCGGAGCTGCTACTGTTGACCTGTCGGTGGCCAGAGGTTGGAGCGCCGGCAATACATAGGGTCTGGTTGGGGTCATCCCGCCTTGTGGTTTGACTTCCAAGCGCTAGCAGGGTGTTCAGGATGAGTGAGAGGGACTGGGTCGCAACGCATGAGGGAGATGGTTTAGCGTGGTTTCGAGAGGGATAAACGTGGCGGGAATGCGTGTCGCTCAGCGAGGGCGCATTGCTAGATGCATCAGCAGCCTGATGCATCTCTCTCTCTCTCTCTCTCTCTTGTCGTCTTGGGCTAAGGCTTAAGAGTTCCTCGGACCGGCCCGGTTTGGGCCGTCCGGTCTCCCCCATAGGGGGAGGGTTTCGTTCGGTCTCGGGCGGCGTGGGTGGAATACGGCGTGCCTGGAGCGTGGCGTGATGGCTGTGCGGGCGCGCGCGCGTGTGACCGGGGGCGATGCCCCTGCTATGCAGGTTGCCGAGATCCAGCGCGTGCGGCTGCTGGCGGCCGCGGTGAGCACGGTCGAGGAACGGGGCTACGCGCGTGCGACTGTCGCGCATATAACGCGCCGCGCACGGGTTTCGCGGCGCACGTTCTACGAGCTGTTCGCCAACCGCGAGGAGTGCTTGGTGGCGGTCCTGGAGGATGTCGTGGGCCTGGTCGGGGCGGAGCTCGCGGCCGCGGAGCTGGATGGGCTCGCGTGGCGCGAGCGGGTGCGGGGGGGCCTGTGGGCGATCCTTTCGTTCTTTGACCGTGATCCGGCGCTCGCGCGGGTCTGCGTGGTGCAGGCGCTGGGCGCTGGCCCGCGGGTGCTCGAGCGCCGCGAGGAGATCGTCGCGCGCTTGGCGGCCGTGGTCGACGAGGGTCGTCTGGAGGGCGCGCGTGGGGGAGAGCGCACCCCGTTGACGGCGGAGGGCCTGGTCGGCGCGGCGCTGGCGATCGTCCACGGGCGGCTGCTGCGGGTCGAGCGCAGGCCGCTTGTGAGCCTGCACGGCGAGCTGATGGGGATGATCGTGCTGCCCTATCTCGGCACCGTGGCGGCGCGTCGCGAGCGGGCGCGTCCTGCGCCGGTCGCCCTGGCAGGAGGCGGGATGGCGGGGGCGGCGCAGGCCGCGGCCGACCCGCTCGGGGGTGTTCCGATGCGCTTGACCTACCGCACCGCGCGGGTCCTGGAGGGGATCGCGGAGTACCCGGGGGCGAGCAACCGCGAGGTCGGCGAGCACGCGGAGATCGCGGACCAGGGGCAGGTCTCGAAGCTGCTGGCGCGTCTGGAGCGCCTGGGGCTGCTCGCCAACACGGGCGAGGGGCACGCAAAAGGCGAGCCGAACGCGTGGAGCCTCACGCCGAAGGGGCAGAAGGTCGCGCGGAGCATTCACGCGCACGCGCTTGAGGGGCGGGAGGCCGCATGACCAGGGAGCTTGACAAGTCCGACACGTCGCCCGGGGCCCCTGTGTCCCGCCTGCGGAAGGGGGAAGGGATCATGAGAGCTCATAGGCAGAGGCCTGGTGCTGACCGGTTGTCGAGCATTGTGCGCTCTTCGCGGCGCCGGGCCGGCCGTGTGGCCGCCGTCGTGTCGGCGCTTGTGCTCGGCGGTGGGGCCGCGCTCGTCGTCCTGCCATCGGCTGCGTCGGCTGAAGAATGTCCCAACGCGGCGTTCCGCACCGGCCCGTCCACGCACCTGCCGGACTGCCGCGCGTATGAGCTGGTCTCGCCGCCGTACAAGGCCACGGGCGTGGTGCAGCTCCAGCGCCTCGGCCCGGAAGGCACGTCGCTCACGTTGGCTGCCAGCGAGGGGCTCCCGGGACTCGAAGGCTTCGCCAACGCCATAAACCTCACACCGGGGGCATTGTTTACGACCCAGCGAACGGCCTCGGGCTGGGTGACCGTGCCAGACGAACCACCGACGTCTGAATATTCACCTTATCTGGTGCAGGTATTCGCCGACGAAGCGGGGGCGAGTCTGGATAGCCGGACGCGTGTCTGGATGGAGCGTGGGAGGTGGCAGGCTGAAAACAGGATCGACTTCTTCAAGCGGGGTCCCGATCGCGCGATCGTGGATGTCGGCCCCGGTCTGCCACCGAC
>JBOGYA010000407.1:0-2589 GCA_050696515.1 Solirubrobacteraceae bacterium | reverse complement strand
GGTCACGATGGTGATCACTCGTTCCCCGCCTCGCCCGCGAAAAGTGATGTGGAGTGACTCCCGGGGTCCATGTCCTTCAACTCCAGTGATCGCTCGTGGGGGTATCACGATGATTCGGTCGCGAATCAAGCCGAAGTGCCGGACGATGCACAGCCGCCGCGTCGAGAGCCGAAGGAACCCTCGCCGGTGTCGACCAAACGGAAACGGCCAGTCTCCGTACATGGTGTGGGCGATCACGCCAACGATCAAACGCTCGCTCGGCTCAAGCGGCAACGTTCGCCCAAGCTCCACCCGAGGACCCACGACGGCGTACTTCGCGATCACCTCCGAGGCGATGTCGTCGCTCATGCCCTCAGGATCGTACGGGCACCACGAAACGCGGCGGCGGCCTCAACCGCGGTTGGCGCCCGGCTGCCCGTTGGTCGATCTCCAACCCTCTCGCCGGCCTCGGCCGGCGGTAGCTGAACCTTCCTGCTTCGCAAGGTCTCTCTCTGCTCCCGTAGGCTGTCGGGGCTCGTGGAGTTAGACGTCGAACGTGAACTTGGTCGTCTTTGCTTTCCGGTGTGAGGGATATCCATTTTAGTCAGGGGATCCTGCATCTACGGGCCTTTGCCGCCACGGGCGGTAGACGGCAGGGACCGGGGCGACGCGGCCGGGGCTTGCCGGGCGGGTTGACCGCCGGCCGGTCGGTCGCGGGTTGGCGATCAGGCTGCGGTAGGTGATCGGGTCGGCCGCGATCGACTGTTCGAGGAGGCGGTAGAACAGCAGTCCGCGTCGTCGTGAGTGCCGTCGATTGAAGCGGAAGGTGAACTCGTTGAGGTACGCGTCGAGGTGGTCGGGGCTGACCCTGCCTTGGTGGGTCCCCAACAGCCAGCGCTGCAGCAGGCTCGCGACGCGGTGGACGCCTGGCATGACGACGTGCGCGGGATCGTTCTGCTTTCGCATGATGGTCCGCTCATGCGTGTAGCCGTGCGCCGGGACGGTCCAGTACGCCTGCCACCCGTCGGTGTGGACCGTCGCTCCGGGCTCAATGACCGCCTCGATGAACCCAATCAGGCTGTCTTGGGAGACATCAGGGACGCGCTGCAGCCGAATCCGGCCCAAACCCTTAGGCTGCTTGATCTCAACGGCGATCGCGACGATCGATTTCGTGGCCGTTTCCCGGCCGTCAACGCCGCCCTCAACACCGCCGAGGTACGCCTCGTCGACCTCCACCCATCCGGTCAGCCGCTCGCGACCGGGGCGGACCATCGCCAACCGGAACCGGTGCAGCATCGCCCACGCCGTCTGATACGAACCGAGCCCCAGCGCCCGCTGCAGCCCCAGCGCCGAGACTCCCTGCTTCTGGCTGGTCACCAGCCACGCCGCCGCGAACCACGTCGGCAGCGGCGTGCGCGTGCGGTGCAAGATCGTCCCCGCCATCACCGACGTCTGACGCCCGCAGACGCCGCACTCCCACCGCCCCGAGCTCAATCGCCACCCGGCGCGGCTGACACACCGCGGACAACGGAACCCATCTGGCCAACGCAACCACTCCAGGTAGTCGATACACGCGCGATCGTCAGGGAACCACGCCAGCAACTCGCCATAGGAGCCGGGGTAGTCGCGGCCCGCGGTCGGCACCAGCGGAGCCTACCTGACTCAAATGGATATCCCTCACGACTGATAGCATGCCCACTGATGTCCAGCCTGGGACTGCGGGCCCGCCGCAAGCAGGAGAACCGGGAGTTGATCGCCGCCACGGCCGCCCGGCTGTTTGCTGAGCGGGGCTATGAGAACGTGGCCGTGATTGACGTCGCTCGCGCCGCCGAGGTCTCTGAGCAGACCGTCTACAACCACTTCGCCACCAAGGAGCACCTCGTCCTGGATCGCGACGAGGAGCTGCGCGATCGCCTCGTCGACCGCATCCGCCACCGTCCCGCCGGCACGAGCCCCGCTGACGCCATCCGCCCCGACGCACTGGCGTGGGTGGACGCGATGGCGACGATGTCGCGCGACCAGATCCGCGGCGGCCTGGGCTACCTCGCCGTGAACAGTCCCGCGGTCCGCCGCCTCTCGCTCGCCATGACCGACCGGCACGCCGACGCGATCGCCGTGGCACTCGCCGGCACCTTCCCGGAGCCCGCCGTGGCCAAGCTGCACGCCATCGCGCTGGCCTGGGTCTTTCAGACGATCACCGATGAGACCGGGCACCGGGCCCACCGCGGCCACGCGCCGGCCCGGATCGCGCGCGAGCTGCGTCCCGTCATCGGCGGACTGATCGACGACCTCGACGCATGGGGCGCGCCGGTGACATGGCGCTAGACGACGACCGAGAAGTGGTCGGCTGGCTGGGCGGCTCGTCCCCGCCGCCGAGGCGTCAAGCGCACGAGCGGCTCGGCCCAGTGAGCGTCTGAGCCAATCATTACGGCGCAACAGGGCGGGTACTGGGTTCAGATCACCGACCCAACCCGAGGAGCCACATGTCTGAGTCAGATACCTACAGGATCATCGAGATCGCCGGCACGTCGTCTGACGGCGTCACCGAGGCCATGAACTCCGGCGTGGCCCGCGCCGCCAAGACGCTGCGCGGGCTGGACTGGGTCGAGG
>JBOGYA010000406.1:0-2590 GCA_050696515.1 Solirubrobacteraceae bacterium | reverse complement strand
GCCCTCGACGCGACCGACGACTGCCTCGTGTCGCTCTACCCCGGGGCGGCGCCCTTGAGGCCGCTGTCAAGTTATTGGTGTTGAGCGTGAGGAGGAATGTCGCCGGGTGCAGGGTGGCCCTGATCGTGGTTGTGTCGGCTAGCCGCGGGAAGGTCGACGACCTCGTTCCAGGTGGCGAAGCGTTGAAGTCATGTCTCGGCGGTAGGCATCGGCGCTGAGCCGGTGGCGGCGGGACGAAAGCGCACATGCGCCTATCGAGGCAGTGGTGTCCGCGCCGAACGGGGCACGAGTCGCGATAGGACTCGTCGTCCAGCTCGGCACATTGGGGCTCCGCACGCTGGTGGTTAATCGCCAGCAGTGATCAGTGGGGGGAACGGCGGCACCAGGCCGCGGCGCAGCTGATGTGTGTTTCGTCCTCGGGCACGATGGCCCTGAACTTGACCGGGAGAGCGTGTTTACTTCGTCGGTGATCAGGCTTTCCGAAAGAATTCGGCAACGGCGCGCATTGAAGAATGTGACTTTCTGTAGTTACAGAATCATTTGGCCGCTAGCAGGCCTCATCTCGGCGAAATTTGCTTCAGTTAGAGAGTCCCGTCGAACAACACTTCAGGAAGTGTCAAGCCCAGCTCCCAGAGTCCGCAGTCCTTCCTGGTATAAAACTGGCAAAGTTCCATGATCTTCGGTTTTGCGCCAAGTCGAACCTTGTGGTGCTCGATTTGAAGCCTTCCCTGTATGAGACTCTTTCGAAATCCGGAAGTAGAGAGCAAGAGTCCCTTTTCTGCTCCTTCCCTCATGACGACGTCGACAAAATCAGCGTACACTGAGCTGCCGGGCCGCGATGGAGCCTTCCAATGCTTAACCTCTACAAGGTAGACTTGCACACATTCGTTTTCGTGGTGTGTTATCTGCAGATCGAAACCGTTGTCTTTGCTCGGTCGCGTGAGATTGACCTCAAAGCCGAGCCCCTCGAAGACCTCTAACAAAAGTCGCTCCAGATCACGCCACTCAAGCATGTATAGCTCGGTCGGCGAATTTGCTATCCGCAAGGCAGCTTTTCGCATAGCGTCTCGTATTACTAACTCGACGGAGCGTCCTAATGTCGCTATTTCCGATCTAACTTCCAAAACCTCCTTGTACGCCCGCTCGAGCACTTCTTTATAGAACCGTTTTAGTGTGGGCATCCCAGATCTAAGTCGAACTATTCTTCCATCGGACGCCAACTCGTCAAGTCGTTTCTCGGAATACCTCCACATTTGCCCAGCGGCAGGCGTATATCCCTGCCACGGATATATCAAATCAGACCTGCGTACAGTTCCCGAAGAGAGAATCGATGTTCGCAACCATGGACCACGAGGATCGTCATCTGGATTCGAGTAACGGTCCCGCCTTGATTGAATCCCTTGCAGACGGAACTTTCTGGCCTCGTACGATGGGTCATCTGACCTGTACTTACGCCATTCACCGTCCTTCGCGGCTGACCCTACTTGCCAGCTGACGGTCTGCTTCCGACTCTGTGAATCCACCCAGCTACTTTAGCCGGTTATCCTGGAGGCCATCATCCGCCTCGGTGGCCACAGCAAGAAAACTCCTGGCAAGCCAACATTTGATGCTGCCCGTCCTGCCTGGTGCAAAGGGCTGCCGTCCGAGGACCGCCAGGCTACGGGTTTGGTTGCACCACCAGGAACACGCTGAGTAGCGAGTCAGCCGCAGTCGCTATCGACGTACGCCCGCCCTCTCCAACCCCGACCAAAGACTCCGCCTCAGACGTCCTCCTCGACTTGAACCCACAGCTGGCTCGTACGAGCCTCCATTGTCTGTCGTAGCTCAGAGAAGCCCGGCTCGTCGAACCTTCCTGGGCATCATCTGGTGGGACAGGGAGGCTGTACTCGATGCGCCAGACGGCCCATGGCGAGTCCGCGCGGTGACCAGGTTCTTGAATGGGCTCTGTGGGTCGAGCGGCTAGTGACTCGTGAAACCAATCATGGAATCAACTACAGGACACAGGGGCCTGTAGACGCTGGAGTCCCTCCAAAAGCCCAGGTAGGGCACCAGGGACACCACAGTGGATGGCGAGACCCGGCCCTCCGGTGTCAGCCGCCACGGAGGATGACGACGTAGCGCCGAGTTGGTGTCGTTGAGCGTGACGACGGGTTCTGGGATCGGCGTGGTGTGTTGATCTGTGCCGTCGCCGTCGCCACCGTGACGATCTTCGGGTCGGGGTAGACGACGCCCTCCCGCTGGTTTCCGTGGCTGGATCGTGCAGGAGGGCCGTGCGGTGCGCTCGGATGCGCGGTGGTCACGGTAGAAGCAGGCGCGGTGGGAGTCGAGCAGCGACTCGCCTCGGGTGGGTTGTCGTGCCCGGTCTGTTCGGCGGTGCTGGCCGGTTGGGGTCACGCCCGGTGTCGGGAGGTGCGCGGCCCGGACGGCGCCGTGCGGGTGCGGCCGCGTCGATCGCGGTGCACTGGCTGCGGGATCACGCACGTGCTGCTGCCGGTGATGTTGCTGGTCCGACGCGCGGACTTCTCTTTGTGAACAGTCCTCAGTGCGGCGCCACCAGCGCCACTGCAGCAGCACCCCACCGCCACCACTG
>JBOGYA010000405.1:0-2591 GCA_050696515.1 Solirubrobacteraceae bacterium | reverse complement strand
GCTGCGCGGGGGCCTCGACCCCCGCGAGGTGGCGGACGCGGTGCGGCGCGGGGGGGCACGGGTGCTGCATGCGCACAACATCCACCCCACACTGGGGTGGCGCGCGCTCGCGGCCGCGCGCGGCGCGGGGGCGCGGGTGGTCTTACATCTCCACCAATACCGCCTGGTGTGCGCAGTGGGGGTGTGCTTCACGCACGGCGAGGAGTGCGTGCGCTGCCATGGGCGCAACACGCTGCCGGGGGTGCTGCGGAACTGTCGTGGAAGCCGCGGGGAGGCGCTGGCCTACGCGGCCGGTCTGTCGCTGTGGCAGCGCCGGCTGGTGGAGCAGACGGACGCGGTGATCGTCCCGAGCGAGTTTGCGCGGGAGCGGCTGCGGGAGCTCAGCGCTCCGCTGCCGTGGGAGCGCGTACACGTGGTGGCCCCCCCGGTGCGGGCGCTCGGCGACGGCGCGCCCGTCGTGAGGCGCTCACCGGAGGGGTATGCGCTGATGGTGGCGCGCCTCTCCGCGGAGAAGGGGATCGACGTGGCGATCGAGGCGTGCCGGAGGGTGGGCATCCCGCTGGTGGTGGCTGGCGAGGGCTTGGCTGGGCGCGAGCGTGGAACGGGCGGCGCGGCTTCCGATCGAGGAGCGGTCCGCTTCGTGGGCCGCGTCGACGACGCGCGCCTCGCCGAGTTGCGGGCGGGGGCGGCGCTGGCGGTGGTGCCGTCGCTCTCGGCGGAGACGTTCGGCTTGGCGGCGGCCGAGGCGATGGCCGCGGGCCTGCCCGTGGCGGCGAGCCGCGTAGGGGCGCTCCCGGAGCTCGTCGGCGAGGAGGGTTTGTCGCCGCCGGGCGACGCGGGTGCGCTGGCCGCCGTCATCGAGCGCCTGCGCACCGACCCGGGCGCGGGCGAGCGGGCGCTCGAGCGGGTCCGCGCGCTGTGTGCCCCGGAGGTGGTCGCGGGGAAGCTCGCGGAGGTGTACGGCGCAGCTGAGGCAGCCGCCGGACGGTAGGGCTGGTAAATGCTTGCGACTACGCTGCCCAGAGTGCGCATGAAGATGCAGTGGGCGTTGCTTGCAAGCTACATGCAACTGCTTGCAAGCAAGACTTGAAAGAGGTTCCGGAAGGAGGCCGGACTCAGCTCGGGCGCAGTCGCCAGAACGCCCGGGGATCGCGTGGGGACTTGCCCACCCACTCGATCATGCCGGCCTCTCTCAGGGTGCTCAGCTCCCGCTGCGCAACGGGTCGAGAGACGTGGAGCGTCTCAGCGACCTCACCGGTGCTCAAGCGTGTCCCCTCCCGCAATGCGACCACGATTGCTCGGGTCCGCTCGGATAGGCGCGCGTCGAGCTCTCGATCGATCGGCTCGGCGAGCAGGCTGAGGTGGACCCCTCCGGATGCCTGCCGGTAGATGGGGTCGTAGAGCCCCGCTTGGCGCATCTCCTCGAACATGCGGCGAACACCCTCGCCCAGCTCCTGGCCGAAGCTTAGATCGGCGCAGACCCTGGCGATCCGGGGATTGCGCGCAAAGCGAGTCGTGGCGAGCGGGTCGCTCAGGTCGACGAGTCCGGGGAAACGCCCGGGGCTCCAGATCTCGACGCGGTCGTCGAAGATCTCAACTCGGATGTGGTCGCCGGCAAGGCTGTAGGAGCGGTGAACCACGGCATTGACCAGACCCTCCAGCCAGGCGTCCTCCGGCACAAGCGGCACGTCACCAAAGCGGCCTGTCTTACCGAGCAGCGCTCGTCGGTTCGGCTGAAGACGACGAACGGCATCTCTTGCCTCGAGCAGTTGACGGGGAATCGGACCCTCCACACGCACATCCTCAAGTAGCTGCTGGCGCGCGCCGGTTCCTCGCTCACGGCCCCGGTACCTGAGCACGCGCACGAACGTCTCGGGGAGGAATCCCTGTGGATCATTGGCGAACAACAGACAGCCGGCGATGGTCAGGGTTTGGTCTCTCGCCAGTCCCCTGGCCTGCAGCAGGCGCAGCGCGTCCGGGGCCTTGACCGCCGCTGCATATTCCTCGACAAGCGGCATGTCGAGAAGCGTGAGGCTCGCAGCTTCCAGCGGCCGAGCCTCATAGCTCGCCTGGCCCTTGTCGTACAGCAGCTCCTGACGCTGGCGAAAGGTGAGCCGCCGGTTCTCGTCGCCGACCCTGAGGAACACCTCGTCCCGCCTGTTGGCGTGCACCACGTCGCCGGGCTCCACCTCGATGACAAGCAGGTGGTCGGGGTTCCCTTGCTCGTTCATGCAATCGACGAGTCGTTGCCGGACCCGCACGGGGGGGTCGCTGAAGTCGATGCCGGCCTGCATTTGGTCGTTGCGTTTGTCCGGCGATCGATCGGTGCCCTCGACCTTTCCGCTGCGCAGTCCAACCACGACGATGCCGCCATCAGCGTTGCCCAGACCGATCAGGAAGTCGGCAAGATCGCGGGCGGCGATCCGCGCGGACTTGCGCTCAAACCACTGGTCCTCCGGCAACCATGCCAGCAGGAGGCCAATCTCTGGGGCTGGCGCGGCGAGCGCCGACTCCACATGGACGGTCGACATGGATATATTCTACATGAAGTTTTTGTAAGTACGAGTATGTAGATAGCCGCTCCGTCGAGG
>JBOGYA010000404.1:0-2592 GCA_050696515.1 Solirubrobacteraceae bacterium | reverse complement strand
TGGGGCTCGAACATCGCGTTCGGCAAGCTCCAGGAAGTCATCCCCGGGCGCCCGATCTCCTTCGGCTCCGCCCAGCAGGTCGTCAACCTCGTGCTGCTGATCCTCGCGCTCGCCGCCGGGATCGCCCTGGTGGGGGGGACGCACTCGGAATGGCTGTTCGTCGGGATGCTCGTCGTCGCGGCGCTGCTCGGCAACGCGGTGGTGCTGCCGATCGGGGGGGCGGACATGCCGGTGGTGATCTCGATGCTGAACGCCTTCACCGGGCTCTCCGCGGCGGCGACGGGGATGGCGCTCAACAACCCCGCGCTGATCGTGGCGGGCATGATCGTGGGCGCCTCCGGCTCGATCCTCACGAACCTGATGGCGGTCGCGATGAACCGCTCGATCCCCGCGATCGTCGCCGGCGGCTTCGGCGGCGGCGGCGCGGTGGCGGGCGCGGAAGGCGCGGGCGAGCACGCGGGCACGGTGCGCTCCACGATCGCGGCTGACGCAGCGATCCAGCTTGCCTACGCGAGCCGCGTGGTGGTCGTGCCCGGCTATGGGATGGCGGTCGCGCAGGCTCAGCACGCGGTGCGCGAGCTCGCCTCGGAGCTGGAGAAACGGGGGGTGGACGTCAAATACGCGATCCACCCGGTGGCCGGCCGGATGCCGGGGCACATGAACGTGCTGCTCGCCGAGGCCGACGTGCCCTACGACCAGCTCAAGGAGATGGACGACATCAACCCCGAGTTCGGGCGCACCGACGTGTCGCTGGTGATCGGGGCCAACGACGTCACCAACCCCGCCGCCAAGAACACGCCCTCCTCGCCGATCTACGGAATGCCGATCCTCGAGGTGGCCGACTCCCACTCGGTGATCGTGATCAAGCGCTCGATGAACCCGGGCTTCGCGGGGATCGAAAACGAGCTGTACTTCGACCCGAAGACCGCGATGCTGTTCGGCGACGCCAAGTCCGCCGTCAGCGAGATCACCGCCGAGCTGGCGCAGCTCTGAGCGCCTTGAGCGCCCGCTGAGCGGGCGCTGCGGTCCCGGCGGGAGTTTCGGTGTGTTCCCTCACATCCAGGGTTGCGTGTTTGTGAGATGTACTCTACTCTCAACTGAGAGGGATGAACGGCCATGGTTCCGCACTCCAGCGTGTGCACGCTGCGGGGGCGGCGGCGGCCGTGCTCTGGGTCTTGGGAGTGAGTGCAGCCGGCCCGACGCTCGTGCAGGGGAGTCCTCTGCGGGCTCAGGGGCAGTCCCACGGTGCCGGGGCGAGCGGGGCGAGCGCCGTCGCCCGCGCGAGCGTCGTCGACGGCGCGGACGCTTCGATCGCCGAATTCCCCTTCCAGGTCGCGCTGTACAACCCCCGGGCGGGGTCGCCCGCGAAGGGCTTCTTCTGCGGCGGGGTGATCCTCAGCGCCACCCGCGTGGCGACCGCGGCGCACTGCCTGATGGGCGAAGGAGGGCGGCGCAGCTCGCCTGCGGAAGTCGAGGTTCTCGCGGGCTCCACCTTCCTCGAACCGACCGACCCGGGGAGCGTCAGGGACCCGGTGGCGGCGGTCACGGTCGATGCCGCGTACAGTCCGCTCACAAGCGACTACGACGTGGGGTTGCTGGGACTCGCGCGGCCGCTGTGGAGCGGTCCCACGCCGGCGCTCGACGGCCGCAGCGCGATCGCCCCGGTGGGGTGGGCGGGGTCCGATACTGCGCTCGCCACGCTGCGCTCCACGGTGGCGCCCTCGAGCCAGGCTGCGCCCGCAGGCCAGGCTGTGCTCTCAGGCCAGGCGGTGTCCTCAGGCCAAGCGGCGCCCCCGCAGGCGGTGGTCAGCGGGTGGGGCGACCTGACCCCCCAGCCGGGCGGCCCGCCCAGCTATCCCCTGCACCTGCGCCAGGCGCCCGTGCCGCTTGTGCCGGCGGGGCTCTGCGAAGAAGAGTACGCCGCGCTCGAACAGGCGATCACGCCGCGGATGCTGTGCGCGGGGGGAGCGCTCCCGAGCGGGCAGGGTCGCACGGACTCCTGCTACGGCGACAGCGGCGGGCCGCTCGTGGCCGCGGGCGCGGCCGGCCAGGCCCCCCCGGCGGGAGACGTGCTGTTGGGGCTGGTGGACTTCGGCAACGGCTGCGCCCAGGCGGGCTTTCCCGGGGTGTACGTCCAGGTCGCGGACCCCGCGGTCGCGCGCTTCCTGGACGCGGGTCCCCCGCTCGCCTCGGCCGGGCGCAACGCGCGGACGCTCTGCGAGACTGGCGGGCGTGATCGAGCGCGATCAGGCTCTGCAGGCGCTGGCGGGCAGCGAGTTCGACGTGGTGGTGATCGGCGGCGGCATCACCGGCGCGGGCGTAGCGCTGGATGCCTCCACGCGCGGCTATAGCGTCGCGCTGCTGGAGCGCGCCGACTACGCCTGCGGGACCTCCTCCCGCTCCTCCAAGCTCGTGCACGGAGGTCTGCGCTACCTGCAGAACTTCGACCTTGGCCTGGTCCGCGAGGCGCTGCTGGAGCGCCAGCTGATGGTGGCGCTCGCGCCGCACCTGGTGCGCCCGCTGCCGCTGGTGGTGCCCGCCTTCGACGGCGCCCGCCCCGACCGCCTGATGGGAGTAGGGCTGAACCTGTAC
>JBOGYA010000403.1:0-2608 GCA_050696515.1 Solirubrobacteraceae bacterium | reverse complement strand
TTCACGGCCGTCGAACCACGCTATCTCCTGCCGATCTACCTGCTCGGCTACCTGCTGGTGCTCGCCCCCGGCTGGCCGATCCCGCTTGGGCCGCCGGGGGCGAGCCTGCGACGGCGCCTGCTCACCCCGGCGATCCTGGCCGTCTCCTACCTCGCCTCCATGGCGGTTGTCTGGCACGTGGTCAGCTCGGCCACCAGCCACCTGAAGTTCGGATGACGGCCGCGGCGGGACGTGCCCGTCGACCACACGGGCTCACTGCCGGGGATGGAGCACCGAGGCGGCGATCGCGGCGATCTGCGCCGGCGGGTCGGCCTTGCGGATGAGCTCGTTGTAGGTGGCCATGTTGAAGAATGCGTAGCGCCCGTCGGAGCTCGTCAGCGGTCGGGCGTCGACCAGTCCCGGCAGTGACGCGAGCACCGCGTGGGCCACCGCGTGCGTCTCCAGGTAGATGCCCGCGAAGCCGGTGGCGGAGACCCCTTCGAGGATCTGGGGTAGCGGCTTCTTGAGCAGCGCAGGCACCCAATCGGTTGACCGGCCTTCGATCGCGCCCCCGCTCCAGTGCAGGGTGTTCGAGTGCAGCGAGCCGAAGAGGTCTTCGTACTCGGCGACACCGGTCGGGTCCGAGCCTTCGGGGAACGGCACGTGCGGGATCTGGAAGATGCTTGCACCGCGGGGCACCTGCGCTTCGATACTGTGGATGAACGCGCCTTCGTGCTCGTAGCGGGTGGCGACGGCCGTGTAGGCCGGGACCATCCGCGGACTCGTCTGAGCGAGGACGCCGACGAGCAGGATGGCCGCGAGGGCGATCGCGAGCGCGGCGCCGCGGCTCGCGAGCCGCTCCCGCAGGCGATCCAAGCCCAGGGCCGCGCCGAACAGGGCGTAGAAGGCGAGGAAGACCACGACGCGGTCGGGGGCGTGCAGCTGCGGGTTGACGGTGTAGGCGAAGACCGTTCCCAGCCCGCCGACGGTGCCGATCAGGAACGTCATGGCAGCCGCCAGCGCGGCACGGGGGCCGCGCGGATCGTCCGCCTCCGCGCCGCCCACGCAGCGGATCGCGAGGGTGACCGCCAGCCACAGCAGACCCAGCGTTCCCACCAGGCCAAGGTTCGTCCACGTCGGTTCCGACGCGGGTCCCCTCGCTGGTATCACCGTGGTCGTGTTGTAGCGCTGCGCAAGGTGGGCAAGCGGAGGAACGCGGTTGCCTTCGATCGGCAGCACGAGCGTCGCCAGCGAAAAGCCCCAGAACTCGCTTTCCTGCGGCAGACGGCGCCCCGCGAGGGTGTCGCGGCCGTGCTCGAAGACGTAGACGATCGTCGGCGCCGCGTTCAGGCCCACCGCGCCGAGCACGATCGACGCGGCCACGAGCCCGCCGACGAGCACCCGCCGCCGCCGGGTGGCCAGGAACACGCATAGTGCGGCCGGCACCATCAGGGCGACGGTGAACAACGCGAAGTAGTTGTCGGAGCAGCCGATCGCCACGAACAGTGCGACGGCCGCGGCCGAGCGCCACGTCAGGTACGCGCGCAGCCCCCGGCGGCGGGGGTCGCGAGTGAACAGCTCGCGCCCGTCGAGCACGGCGAGCACCAGGTAGCAGCAGACCGGCACCAGGAAGTACGAGCTCAGGAACAGGTGCGTCTCGCCGCTGCCGAACCTGAAGGGCAGCACCGCATAGAGGGTGGCGCACACGACCGCGACCCCAGTCGAGATGCCCAGCTTCCGCAGCACCGCGCAGGCGACCCCCGCAATCAGTGGAAAACCCAGCAGGAAGAAGAGGTTCAACACCAGCGCGGGGTTGCTGAACGGGAGCCCCAACACCTTGAGCATCACGAGGTAGAGACTGTCGCCGCTGGTGGCCGGGTAGTCGTAGAGCTCTTGCCCGAAAGGGGCTCCCAGGTTGGGGTTGGTCAGGTCCCAACCGTGCGTCATGATGTCCTTGATGACCAGCAGGGGGAAGGTCGAGTCCCCGCCGAGCACGAACGGCGACTGCAGGTGAGCCTTCCACAGTTCCAGGACCAGGATCCCGGCGATGCTCGCCAGTGCCGCAGCCCCGAGCGCCGGCGCAAGCTCTCTCATCAGCCGCCCCGGCGCTCTGGCTGACCCTATCCCCGACTCCATTTGTCGGAAAGCTACCAATTAATCGTCGGCCCGACAAGCGGATCTAGACGGCGTGGTGCGTCAACGTCGGCACAGGCGGGGTCGGGGGCGCTGGGTCGTGCGCCGCCAGCGGCAGCCGCACGACGAAGCGCGCGCCGTGGGGAGCGACGTCCTGCAGCGCGACCGAGCCGCCGTGGGAGACCGCGACGGCACGGACGATCGCGAGGCCCAGGCCGAAGGAGCCGCCACGGTCGCCAGCACCGCGGACGAAGCGCTCGAACAGCGAGGGAGCCAGCTCGGGGGGCACCCCGGGGCCAGTGTCCTCGACAACGAGCACCGCGCCGGTGCCGTCGGGGCCAGTGGATATTCGGATCGCCGTCCCGGGCGGGGTGTGGCGCAGCGCGTTCTCGATCAGGTTGAGAGTGAGCCGGAAGAGCTCGTCGTGGTCGCCGAGCACGACCGCGGGGCGGGCGTCGACGGAGACCTCGTGCTCGGCGCTGAGAGGCCCGAGCTC
>JBOGYA010000402.1:0-2609 GCA_050696515.1 Solirubrobacteraceae bacterium | reverse complement strand
CCTCCGGGTTGCCCACATGACCACAGGTCCAGCCACTCCCGACACCCATATTTATGGTATAACAGGTACAGTTACTCAAACGACCAGCCTCCAACGACCTCGGGGCGGTTCATGACGCATATGGCGAGCTGCTTGCCAAAGGGCATACGATCGTCCGACTCTCAGAGATCGAGGACGTGGACGCGTGGCGCGCTGAGATCCGGCGTCAAGCTCGCGCTGATCGAATCAAGATTCGTACGGGCGTGAACGAGACGATCGCGTGGGCGCTCTTGGCAGGCGAGCTGACCGCGAGTCACGAGCAGGAACACGACCGATATATGCGCGCTCTACGGGAGGCAGTCCCACAGGCGACTGTACTTCGCCACGAGCCGTCGGTGCTCCTACGCGACGGCGACGAGACCGTCTGCGGATGTGAGCGTTGTGCGGCCGTGGGTCTTATCGATTCTGGATCGCACGGGCTTATCGGGGGCAGCTTGTTTGAGGACGAATGTCCTCACGAAAGCTCGCCGCGACCGACTGCTTTGACGATCGGGTTTTGATAACGACTACAGTCGCGGGGCTCCGCCGAAGCGTTTGGCGTGCAGATCGCTGATACGATCGCATCGGCGACGTCCGTATCCGCGGATACCTTCCGCACCAGCGTTTCGTCATCGATTGCCCTAGCGAGCAACACACGCGCCAGATCGAGTCGGTCATGCGGCGGCATGCAGCACTCGGCCTTCGGTCAGTGCGGCGTGCACCATCGACCCCTCCACGCCTTCCCAGTCTTGGGCGTAGCGCTCACTTACGACGATGATGTCGAACGGCATTCCGAGGGGACGTAGCGCGCGGCCGAGACGCACCATCTCGGCGTGGCGATCGGCCGGATCGCGCTCCACGACCAAGAAGTCGAAGTCGCTGTCGGGAGTGGCGTCGCCGCGTGCGCGCGAGCCGAACAGCACGATCTTGACCGGGTCAGACGCGATCATCGCCAGCGTTCGGCCAGCGGCTTCGATGACCTCCTGGGCGAGCATGACGACACCGTAGCGGAGCTGGCAGATTGAAGGCAGGGCTGGCTGGGCGGAGCCGCCGTTCGGATTCGACTGACACGCCGAACATAATATGATAGTGGAGGCACTCGTCGGCATTGGCACTCTCGGACTGGCAGTCGCTACCTTTGCGCTGGCATGGGTTGCTTGGCGGACGTTGCGCGTTACCCACTTCAGTGTCCGACAGTCCTTCCGACCTGTTGTAGTGTCTGACACGAACTCGCGTCAGGTGGTGTATCGAGGTGGCGTGATCTCCGACGCTGCGGCAGGACCAGCCCTGCACAAGGGGCAACTAATTGTTCCGATACAGAATGTTGGCGCTGGGCCGGCCTTGAATATCCGCGGTGGCGTTGAGACCAGAGACGGCGAGGAGGTTCTCGGCGGCGGTTGGACGACGCATCCAGTTGAAGGCCTGGGGGTAGGACACTCAAATGCGGTTGTATTTGTGCCGCAAATCGCTGATCTCAGACCGCGTAGGGAACTCGTCCTCCGGCTGGCATACGAGGATCTCGCCGGGGGTAGCCATGCAACTGATTTGCATTATGGTTTCCTTGGTGGTCTCCTGGGAGTGGCCAGACTCAGACTAGAGCTGCCCACTCCGCCGCTACCCGATCCATGCCACGAGCTGTGCGGCAGTCTGCGCAGTCATAGAAGGGCTCCGATCATAGAGATAAGGTCACGACGCTGAGCGCCGCTGGTCGGAGGCTAGGCGATCTGCTTTGGCGGGCAGACGGTATCCGCGTAGGAGCAGAACACACAGCAATCACCCGGCTTTGGCTTGAGTATCGCGCCGCAGCCTGTGCAGACGTACGAATACCGACAGGCGTTGGTCGGCATGGTCTCTTGGGCCTGGGTACCGCACAGCGGACAGGTGATCGTCGCTTCTATCCTGATGCTCATACACCCATCATGCACTAGGGCAGGTCGAGCACCAGCAGCAGAGCGTCCTCGACTGCGCGCAGTTCCTCGTGTGTGAGGTGTCCGGCTTGCTTGCCGAGCGCGCGGGCGTCGATGGCTCCGACCATCTCACAGAAAACCTGCGTCGGCTGGTCGTTGATTACGACCTCTGGATGGAAGCTGGCCGCGAAGGCGGAGCGTGACGTCGGGCAGATGACGACCGTGGAGAGGGCCAGCAGATCGTCGGCTTGGACGATCACCGCGTATCGGCGGCCCTGCTGAACATGCCCGCGCTTGCCTGGAAGCTTGATTTGGTGGACATCACCACGGACCACGAAGCGTCTCCATGAGGTCGGCTACCTCCAGCGCTTCTCGCACGTAGTGCTCGTTCTGCATGAGGGCCCTGGCCTCCGCTGCGAGTCCGCCGCGCCGACGCTCGCGCTCGGCCGTCTCGGTGATTGCCTGTCTCGCTGCCTCGGCGCGACTCAAGCCGCGCCTCCTAGCGATCTCATCGAGTGCGCTCAGGCCGTCGCGCCCAAGACGCAGGGAAAGCGGATGGGGGGCTGACGCCATACGACTAGCGTAGCGCAAACCGCACTACGCTCGATGCTGTTGCGAAGCCCACCGGTTAGGGTCGGCCGCGCGCGGACAGCTACCGCCGCGAGGCGAAGAACTCGCTCAACA
>JBOGYA010000401.1:0-2610 GCA_050696515.1 Solirubrobacteraceae bacterium | reverse complement strand
CGATGGTGTCCTTCGCCGCCCAGCGAAAGTCGGGCTTCCCTGGCCCAGCCTGCTGGGATTCATGCGCTTGATGGGCAACCCCCACGCCGTGCGCCGCCCGATACCCCTGCGCCGCTCGCGAGCACGAATGGAGTCGTTGCTGGCGCTCCCGAATACCTGGATTCCCCTCCCTACTGACCGCCACCAGGAGATCCTCGCCGAGTTGCTCGCGGGAGAGTCGCGGTCCGATATCGTCAACGACGCGCACCTCGCCGCGCTGGCGATCGAGCATGGGCTCACCCTCTGCAGCGCCGACCGCGACTTCGCCCGCTTCCAGGGCGTGCGCTGGGAAAATCCGCTGCGCCCCTAACGCCAGCGCTCCACTAGATCCTCCGCCGGGACATCGCGCACGACGCGGGCGGGGACGCCCATCGCCACCTTACCCGGCGGGATGTCGCGGGTGACGACGGCGCCGGCGGCGATGAATGCCTCCGCACCGACCTCCACGCCCGGGGTGAGGACCGTGCCGCCGCCCACGCGGCACGCGCGGCGCAGGGTGGCTCCCCGCAGGGGGGTCGCGTCGTCGTGGCGGGCCATCGTGTCGTCGTTGGTGGTCGTCGCGCCGGGGCCCACGAACACGTCGTCCTCGATCATCGTGCCTGCCGTCAGGTACACGCCGGTCTGCACTTTCACTCGGGCGCCCACCCGCACGTCGTTGTCCACCACGCTACCGCGGCCGATCACCGAGCCCGGGCCGACGTGCGAGCGCTCGCGCACGAAGGACTGGTCGCCGAGGATCGCCTCCGCGCCGATCGTGGCGCCGGCGAACACGACCGCGCCGGCACACACCGTCACCCGCTCGCCCAGCTCCAGGCGGCCCACCTCGCCGCGCGCAGAGGAGCTGCGCGCCAGGCGTGGGCGCTTGCCGAGCACGGCGTGGTCCTCGATCACGCAGCCCGCTCCGATCACCGTGCCCGTGTGCACCACCACGTACGCGCCGAACGACACCCCCTCGCCGATCTCCACGCCCTCACCCATCAGTAGTCCCGGCGCCCGTGGATCGGGGGTGAGCCGGTTCAGCTCGCCCGGCGCACTCACAGGTCACCCTCCGGCTGCCTCAGGCGCAGTCGGGGCGGGCCGCCGGCTGTTGACGCGCAAGGCCCTACAGCCTCAACGTGCTTGCCACCGAACGCGGGCGGTCTCACAGCCTCACCGTGTTCGCCACCGGCGCGCCCCGCGTGACCCCGCGCAGATCCACCACCACGCGCGCCCGCTCAGCAGCGAGCCCATGATCGACCGTCGGGTGGGCGGTCACGATCAGTGCGAGGTCCGCGTCCTGCAAGGCCTCCTCGAGCGGTAGGCCGCGCAGATCGAGGTCGGGCAGCTCCGGGACGTGCGGGTCGTGATACGCGAGCTCCGCTCCCAGCGCGCGCAGCAGGGCGATGATCTTCAACGCCGGCGATTCCCGCACGTCGCCCACGCCCGGCTTGTAGCTCACCCCGAGCACCGCGATCCGCGCGCCCCGCACCGGCAGGCCCGCGTCGTTCAGCGTGCGCTCCACCTTCATCACGCAGTGGTAGGGCATCTGCTGGTTGACCTTGCCCGCCAGCTCGATGAACTCCGTCGCCATATCGAACTCCCTGGCACGCCAGCTCAGGTAGAAAGGGTCCACCGGCAGGCAGTGGCCGCCCATGCCCGGCCCCGGCTCGAAGCGCATGAAGCCGTAGGGCTTGGTCGCGGCGGCGTCCACCACCTCCCAGATGTCGATCCCCATGCGGTCGGTCAACATCGCCAGTTCGTTCACCAGTGCGATGTTCACCGAGCGGAAGATGTTCTCCAGCAGCTTGCACAGCTCCGCCGCCTCGGGGCTCGAGACGGGCACGATCCGCTCACACACCAGCCCGTAGAGCTCCCGCGCGCGCTCCGCGCACGCCTCCGTCAGGCCGCCAACCACCTTCGGGGTGTTGCGCAGCGTGAAGTCGGTTCGCCCGGGGTCCACCCGCTCCGGAGAGAACGCCAGATGGAAGTCGCGGCCCGCCGCCAGGCCCGACTCCTCCAGGATCGGCAGCATCCGCTCGCGCGTCGTGCCGGGGTAGGTGGTCGACTCCAGCACCACCAGCTGGCCCGCCTGCAGCACCTCCGCCAACCCGCGCGTGGCTTCCAGGAGCGGGCCGAGGTCGGGCTCCCGGTTGCGGGTCAGCGGCGTGGGCACGCACACCAGCACCGCATCTGCCTTCGCCAGCCGCGCGTAGCGCGTGCTCGCGTGAATCCGCTCCCGCACCTGTGCCAGCTGCGCGGAGGGGACATCCTCGATGTAGGACTCCCCCGCCTCGATCGCCTGCACCTTGCGCGCATCCACGTCGACCGCGACCACCTCGCAGCCCTCCTGCGCGAACGCCACCGCCAGCGGCAGCCCCACGTAGCCCAGCCCGACAATGCCGACGGTCGTCATGGCCGGGCTTAGTGTAAATGGCCTCGACGGAGCGGCTATCTACATACTCGTACTTACAAAAACTTCATGTAGAATATATCCATGTCGACCGTCCATGTGGAGTCGGCGCTCGCCGCGCCAGCCCCAGAGATTGGCCTCCTGCTGGCAGGGTTGCCGGAGGACCAGTGGTTTGAGCGCAA
>JBOGYA010000400.1:0-2641 GCA_050696515.1 Solirubrobacteraceae bacterium | reverse complement strand
GGTTTAGCGATAACCTCGATGCGCTCGCCGTGATCGGGCTGTGGGCCGTGCTCGGGCTGTACTTCGCCGTGCGCGGCTTCTCCTGGGAGCAGCGTTCGTGACACTTGCAAGGGAACCGACGGCATTGGTTGCGCGGACATGACACACGACAGGGGGACACCTTGAAGGAATTGGCCAAAGACGTGTACCAGCTGAGCGGCCGGCCGCGCAACGCGATCAATGTGTACCTCCTCGGGGACGTGCTGATCGACGCCGCCACGCGCCAGGCCGAGCGGCGCATCGTGCGCCAGCTCGAGGGTCACACGCTCGCCGCGCACGCGCTCACCCACGCCCACCCCGACCACCAGGGCTCGAGCCACGCGATCTGCGAGCGCTTCGGCATCCCGTTGTGGTGCGGCCAGGGCGACGTCCCCGCGATGGAGACGCCCGGCGCGATCGTCAACCCCAAGGCCCCCGGCTGGCTCAACCGCGTGCAGGCGCGCTACTGGACCGGGCCGCCCCACCCCGTCGCGCGCGCGCTGCACGAGGGCGACGAGGTCGCCGGCTTCACCGTGCTCGAGACCCCCGGGCACGCCGCCGGGCACGTCTCCCTCTGGCGCGAGTCCGACCGCGTACTGATCGTCGGCGACGTGCTCGGCAACATGCACTTCATCACCGGCGTCCCCGGCCTGCACACGCCCCCGGACCTCTTCACGCCCGATCCCGCCCGCAACCGCGACTCCGCGCGGCGCCTCGCGGCGCTGGAACCGGCGCTCGCCTGCTTCGGGCACGGCGCCCCGCTGCGCAACCCCCGCAAGCTCGCCGACTTCGTCGCGCGCCTACCGCAGTGAGCCCGTGAGCGCACGCGGCGGATAGCATCCCGCCGCGATGGCCGAGACCACACCAGCGGCGGCGAGCGGCGCCAGCTCGACGGGCGACACCGAGAGGGAGAGCGTCTTCGTCCCCGCAGGCGAGGGCCGCTACACGCCGACCGAGTACGCGCGTGGTCCGTGGGACCCGCGCGCGCTGCACGGCGGGGCGCCGGCGACGCTGATCGCGGGCGCGTTCGAGCGCATGGAGCCCGGCGCCGAGCTGCCGTTCGCGCGGTTGAGCTTCTCTTTTTTGCGGCCTATACCGATGGCGGCGCTGCGGCTGAGCACGCACATCGTGCGCCCTGGCCGCCGCGTGCAGGAGCTCGAAGCCGAGCTGCGCGCCGTCGGGGATGGGCCGGGGGATGGCGAGCTCGTGTGTCGCGCCCACGCGCTGCGCATCGTGCCGGCGCCCGAGGAGCTGCCGGCGCTGGCGGTGCGGGTCGTGCGGGAGAGCGAGCCCGCGTCCCTGCCCGGGCGCGAGGAGGGGCACTCGGTGCGCTTCGCGCCGGATGGCGTCGAGCGCACGAGCTTCGCCGCGAACGCGATGGAGATGCGCTTCCTGCACGGCCGCCCGCTGAAAGGCCAGCTCCCCGAGGTGGGGGTCTCCAGCGCCCACACCCCCATCGGCACGGCCGGCGTGTGGATGCGCCTGCGCCACCCCGTGCTCCCCGGCGAGGACCCCTCCCCCCTCGTGCGCGTGATGGCGGCGGCCGACTTCGGCAACGGCATCGCCGCGGTGCTGCCGTTCGACGAGTACGTGTTCATCAACGCCGACCTCGCGGTGACGCTCAACCGCCGCCCCGAGGGCGAGTGGATCGGCCTGGACGCCCGCACCCTGCTGCACCCCGGCGGGATCGCGTGGGCACAGAGCGTCCTGCACGACGAGCGCGGCCCGCTGGGGCTCGCGACGCAGGCGCTTGTCGTGCAGCCTCGTTGAGGTCGTTGCGCAAGCAAGTACTTTGGGTTATAGTTGACCATGCAACGACATGGCCGTGCGGCCGTGCGGAGCACCAAAGCGTCAACGAAAGGAGCAGTTCATGTCAACCGAGACCCTCGCCTCCCAGCAGCACGCAACCCTCCCCGTCCCCGCGGGCACCTGGAAGGTGGATCCCGTCCACTCGAGCGTCGAGTTCCATGTCAAACACCTCGGCATCGCCACCGTCAAGGGCCGCTTCAACGAGTTCGAGGGCGCACTCGAGGTCGGCCCCGAGGGCGCTGTCGCCTACGGCACCGTGAAGACCGCGAGCGTCGACACGCGCGAGCCCCAGCGCGACGCGCACCTGCGCTCGGCGGACTTCTTCGAGGCCGACACCTACCCGGAGATCGCCTTCCGCTCAACCGCGATCAGCCCCACCGGCGAGGACGAGTTCGAGATCGTGGCGGACCTCTCCATCCACGGCGTCACACGCTCTGTGACGCTGAGGGCGACGCTGGAGGGCTACGAGCCGGAGGACCACCAGGGCCAGACGCGCGTGGGCATCTCCGCGAGCACCCAGATCAACCGCTCGGATTTCGAGATGCGCTTCAACGCGGCGCTCGGCTCCGGCAACGTGGTGGTCAGCGACAAGGTCAAGATCCTCGTCGAGGTCTCCGCCGTAAAGGCCGCCTGACCAGGACTTTCAGCGCACGATCACGGCGCCCAGGGCCTCGTCCACCGCGGCGATGGTCTGGGCGTCGAGCGTCACGCCGGAGGCGGCGGCGTTGGCGTGGACCTGCTCGGGCCGGCTGGCGCCGACGATCGCCGAAGCGACGTTGGGCTGACGGAGCACCCACGCGAGCGCGAGCTGCGC
>JBOGYA010000399.1:0-2651 GCA_050696515.1 Solirubrobacteraceae bacterium | reverse complement strand
GCTCGGAGCTCCGCCCGTCGTCGCCGTACACGCCGGCCTCGGCGCTCAAGTGAGCTCCCTGCGCAGCAGCTTGCCCGAGCGTGTGCGCGGCAGCGGTCCCTCGATCAGCGCCACCTGCTTGGGCACCTTGTAGGGGGCCAGGCGCGCCGCGCAGTGCGCGCGCAGCTCCTCGCCGCCCAGCGGCGTCCCAGCGCGGGCGACGACCAGCGCGGCGACCGCCTCGCCCCAGCGCTCGTCCACGCGGCCGACCACCGCGGCTTCGAGCACCCCGGGGTGCTCCTCGAGCACGGCCTCCACCTCGGTGGGCGCCACGTTCTCTCCTCCGCTGACGATCGTGTCGGCCTTGCGTCCGCTCACCTGAAGGCTCCCCTCTGCAGTCAATCTACCCAGATCTCCGGTGCGCAACCACCCGTCCGGGCCGGCCGCGGCCCGCGCGACGGTCGGACCCGCGACTTCGATCTCCCCATCCGCCGCGATCCGCAGACGGGTGCAGAAGAGCGGCGGTCCCGCCATGGGAGCCGCGGGGCGCTCGCGATCCAAGGCAGCGAGCGGGAGCGTGCTCACCTGCGAGCACGCCTCCGTGAGCCCGTACGTGAGACTTACCGGCACCCCCGCCGTGCGGGCGCGGGCGAGCAGCGCCGCGGGCACCGGCCCGCCGCCGGTGAGCGCGCAGCGCAGGGCGGTGGGGCGCTCCAGGCCGGCGTCGAGCAGGCGCGCGAGGGTGGTTGCGACGAGCGAGATAATCGTCACCGGTTGAGTGTCGGCCTGCAGGGCCCCCAGTGTGAGCTCTGCATCGAAACGCTCGTGTACCACCGCTGTCGTCGCGTAGATCCCGCTGCGCATCAGGATCGAGAGCCCCCCCACGTGCGCGAGCGGCAGGTTGCACAGCCACCGCTCCCGCGGATCGAGGCCCAGCGCCACCGCCGAGCCGAGGGCGCTCCACAGAAAGTTCCCGTACGTCAGCTCCACTGGCTTCGGCGCCGAGGTCGTCCCCGAGGTGTGGATGATCGCGGCCACCGCGTCGAGGTCGTGGACGGCGCCCGCGTACCCGCCGGGATCGGAGCCCTGGTAGGCGGGGCCGCGAGCCCCGCGCAGCGGCTCGTCCACCACCGTCGCCCCATCCACGATCGCCGTGCGCTCGCGCTCCCCCAGGCGCAGGTCCACGGGCACCGCCACCGCGCCCAGCAGCAGGCAGGCGTGCAGCGCACACGCGAAGTCGAGGCCCGCCGGCAGCGCGATCGCCACCCGCTCGCCCCGCCGCACTCCACGCTGCGCGAGCTCCTGCGCGCCCCCGCGCGCGCGGGCGAGGAGCTCCGTGTAGGAGCAGGCGTCCACCGGGGTCTCCACCGCGATCGCCGTGGGCGCCGTCGCCGCCGCCCGCTCGAGCCAAGCCGCCACCACCATCTCTGCACAGGCTAGCCTTCGGTCTTCCACGCCCGTCAGTTCTATCTGGTGCGCGCCCGCGCCGCGCCAACTGTGTCCAGTCCAAATCCCATTTTAAAAAGTCAGGAAGGAGCGCGCTGAACCTTGCCCACCACCTGGATCCCCGCCGGCGAGTACACGGACATCCGCTACGAGAAGTCGGCGGGCCCCGACGAGGGGATCGCGAAGATCACGATCGACCGCCCCGAGGTGCGCAACGCCTTCCGCCCGCTCACGGTGATCGAGATCTCGCGCGCGCTCACGCAGGCGCAGGAGGACCATGAGGTCGGAGCGATCGTGCTCACCGGGGAGGGGCCCTTGGCGTTCTGCTCCGGCGGGGACCAGCGCGTGCGCGGGGACTCCGGCTACCTCGCCGAGGACGCCGCAGGTAATCCGGACCCCACCCGCCCGGGGCGCTTCCACGTGACCGACCTGCACGTGCAGATCCGCCGGCTGCCCAAGCCCGTCGTGGCGATGGTCGCGGGCTACGCGATCGGCGGCGGCCACGTGCTGCACCTCGTGTGCGACCTCACCGTCGCCGCGGACAACGCCCGCTTCGGGCAGGTTGGCCCGCGCGTAGGGTCCTTCGACGGGGGCTTCGGCGCGGGGCTGCTCGCGAACCTCGTGGGGCCCAAGAAGGCGAAGGAGATCTGGTTCCTCTGCCGTCAGTACACCGCCGCGCAGGCGTTGGAGATGGGGCTCGTGAACACCGTCGTCCCGCTCGCGCGCCTGGAGGAGGAGACCGTGGGGTGGTGCCGCGAGATGCTCGCCCTCTCCCCCTTCGCGCTGCGCCTGCTGAAGGCCTCCTTCAACGCCGCCGAGGATGGCCTCGCGGGCATCCAGCAGCTCGCGCACGACGCCAACCTCCTCTTCTACGGGAGCGCCGAGGCCCAGGAGGGCCGCGACGCCTACCGCGAGCGGCGCGTCCCCGACTTCTCGCGGTTCCCGAGGAGGGCATGACCGCCGCGCCCTCCTCACCGCCGCCGCCGCTCAAAGAGCGGGCGGCAGACCGGCCAGCGCTGGAGGTGCCGCGCGGGTCGAGCGCCGTGCGCATCTGGGTGATGGCCGCGCGCGTGCGCACCCTGCCCGCCGCGATCGCACCCGTGCTCGTGGGCACCTCGCTCGCGCTGGGCGACGGCCACTTCGACCCGTTCGCGTTCGTCGCGGCGCTGCTCGGCGCGGTGTTCATCCAGGTCGGCACCAACCTCTCCAACGACTACTCCGACGCC
>JBOGYA010000398.1:0-2652 GCA_050696515.1 Solirubrobacteraceae bacterium | reverse complement strand
GTCGGGGAGCTCGATCTGAGTGCAGGAGGCGCAGGCCTCGCGGACCCGCCGCGCGACCTCGGGGTCCTCGGTGAAGAGGATCACTTGGCGGCGCTCGGAGACCTCCGCGACGAGCTCCGCGCCGAGTAGACGCTCGGGGTCGAAGTGTGCGAAGGGGTCGTCCAGCAGCAGCGGGGTGCTCCCCGCAGTGGGATCGAGCAGGCGCGCGATCTCCAGGCGCTGCACGAGCGCGACCTGGTCACGGGTGCCGCGGGAGAGCTGCTCGATGGGGACGAGGCCCCCGGACTCGGGGGCGTAGAGCTTGATCGCGAGATCCTCGCCCACGGCACCCTCGGCGTAGCGCCCGCGCGTGATGCGCGGCAGCTCCCGGCGCAGCGCCTCGTTGAGGTGGGGGGCCACCCGGCGGTGGGTGTCGTGGGCGGCCTCGCTCAGCGCCTCCCGGGCGATGCGGACGGCGTCGCGCTCGAGCTCGATCCGCTCGCGGCGCCCGCGCACCTCGGCGAGCTCGACCTCCAGGTCGGCTGGGTCGGCCAGGCCCGCCTCGCGCTCGCCGATCATTGTCTCCAACTGCGCGATCTCGATGTCGAGCTCGCGCTGCGCGCCGAGCCGCTCGGCGAGACGCTCCGCCTGCAGGGCTTGCAGGCGGCGGTCCTCCTCGATGCGCATGCGATCGAGCTCCTCGAAGGAGCACCCACCGAAGCTCGCGAGCGGATCGGGGCGCTCCTCGCTGGAGGACCGGGGTCGGGCCGCCCACGCGCACGCGGCGGACCCCAGCAGCAGTGCGGCGAGGGCGGGGTGCACGAGCGCGGCTCCCAATGCGGGGCAGCTTGCGCAGCCGGTCCTCCGCGCCCTGCACGCCGATGTCCTCGGCGGGGGCGGACTCCAGCGAGCGCTGCAGCGAGGCGCGCAGCTCCTCGGAGGGGTTCACCGTGGTGAGCGCCTCCTGGTGCAGGCAGCACACCTGGAGGTACTCCTTGCGCGTCATCCCCACCAGCTGCGGGCCCACCGCGTACTCGTCGCGCTGCTTGGGTTTTTCGCGCAGCAGCGGCTCGCCGGTGTCGGCGTTTTGGAGCACCACGAGGTCGGTTGCGAAGTCCCACACCGCGAGCACCGCGCGGCCGTCGCGATCGCGCGCGCGGAGCGTCACGCCGAACGGCCCTCCCGCCCAGGGCGCGCGCTCGTCCTTCTCCGAAGGCCCCTCACGGCGGCGACGGCGCTCCTCGGGTGAGAACCCGAACAGCGCGTGGAGGAGCGCGTCGTGGAGCGTGGACTTGCCGGCCTCGTTGGCGCCGGTGACGAGCGTCAGGCTGGGCGCCAGCTCGAAGGAGCCGCGCAGGCGGCGGTAGCCGCGGATGTCGAGGCGCTCAAGCCGCATGTGCGCGACCCCCTCGGTGCATCGCTCTCAGGCAGCAACGGTCGCGGGGGTCGAGGCGCTCAAGCCGCACGTGCGAGGTCCTCTCCGTGCATCGCGCGCAGGCCGAGGTCGAGCGCTAGCTCCAGGCGCCGGCGCTGCGCGTCGGCGTCGCAGCGCGCGATGCGCTCGCGCAGGTCGCGGACGAACAGCCCGATCGCGGTGGGTTGCGTGGCGAGCAGCTCGAGGTCGAAGGCCGGTTGCGTTGCGTCGCGCAGGTCGAGCAGCGTGAGGCCCGCGCCGGCGGCGGCGAGCTCTCCGACGGCGATACGGCACTCCGGTGCGACGCGCCCGCGCAACACCGCGCGCAGGCAGAGCCCCTCGCGCCCGCCGTCCGCGGCGGCCTCGGCGAGTGCGCCGCGCAGCGCCCGCTCGACCTCGGCGGAGGAGGTGGCGCCCTCGCAGTCCACGACCGTCTCGGCGTAGCGGCGGCGGTTGACGTCGTGCAGCTCCACGCGGGGCGGCGCTCCGGGCGCGAGCTCGACGACGGCGACCGTGTGCCGGCCCGTCTCGCCCCACACGGAGAGCGGCCCGAGCTCCTGGCGCTGTAACCCGGGGTGGGTGGGCGACTCCGCGGGCAGCACGTGCACGTTCGCGGGCCACTCCACGCGCCGGTACGGCCCCCCCGGCCGCAGCGGGTCGTGGTTGCCGGCGACGAGCACCACGGGCACGCCGACGTCTCCCAGCCGGTCGGCGACCCAGCGGCAGGTGTCGGGGGTGACGTGCTCGTCCTCCCACAGGTCGCCGCCGATCGTGACGACGTCGACACGGTGGGCTACGGCGAGCGCGAGGCAGGGCTCGAGCGCCTCGCGCAGCTCCCGGCGCCGCGCGCGCGCGGCGGACGCAGCGAGCCCGACGAAGGGACGATCGAGGTGGACGTCCGCGAGGTGGAGGAGCTTGAGGGGAGCGTTAGGGGCCAAGCAGCCAAAGATACGGTTCCGTTCGGTCGAACCCGGGTGGCCTGGACGTACGTCCCGATCGGGCTCCCATCCTCGCTTCTCGGGGGCCTGACGCATGCCCCGCGGGGGGCTACTCCTCGGGCTCCTCGGGGGGGCTGACGGCGAACACGATGTGCCGGCGAGCGACGGCGAGGAAGGGGTGGCTCTCCAGCGCCACGCCGTCGAGCGGCTCGAGCGAGACGTCGGTGAGCGTGAGGAAGTCGCGCTCGGAGGCGTTGAGCACGTCGGAGACGCGGCTGCGGTAGCCGTCGCGGGCGAGCGTGATGAGGCCTTCGATGCGGT
>JBOGYA010000397.1:0-2655 GCA_050696515.1 Solirubrobacteraceae bacterium | reverse complement strand
ACTCCCTCCACGCGCGCCACCCGTGGCCACCACCGCGGCAGGTGGTGGGGGTCGCTGACCAGCTCCCACACCTCCCCCGCGGGCGCGGCAATCGTGCGGGTCCGCTGTGTCGTGGGCACGGTTCAAGCTCTCCCCAGAATAGGCGGCAGCTCTGAGGTGGTCAGCCCGTGGATGGGATGCGACGCACACGAGCGCAGGCGTGCTGGTTGTACGTCGAGCATCGCGAGTGGCGCAGACCGCCGCGGAGGGCCGCCTCAGCCCGCGATCTTGCGCAGGTCGCGTACGAGCAGCAGATGGCGCAGGTTGGTGGTGACCGCCGCGAGGTTCTCGAGCGCCTCCAGCGCCTCTTTGCGCCGCTGTGGGTTGCGGGAGCGCAGCGCGGGGGCGAGGATCTGCTGCAGGAGGTTCGCCTCGCGGTCGGCGGAGGAGCGGAAGGCCCTGAGGTTGCGGCCCCCGACCCCGTAGCGCGCCAGTTCGGCGACGGCGCGGACGATCTCGCGCTCGGTTTCGTCGTAGTAGCGCACCCCCCCGCGCTGCTCGCCGCGGACGACCCCGTACTCCTCGAGCTCGCGCACGAGCTTGGCCTCGGCATGGGTCTCCTCCGTCACTTCCTCCAGCGAGTACAGCGCCCCGCTGTCCTCGCGCACGGAGACGCTCGCGCGACGGGATCGAGCGTGGGCGGGGCCTCCCGGGGGGGTGGGAGCCCCGTCGATCGGCGTCTCGGCGCTGCGCCCCGCCGCGAGCTCCTGGCGGATCACGCGCAGCGGCAGGAACTCGTCGCGCTGCATCCGCAGGATCGTGCGCAGGCGCGCGACGTCGCCCTGGGTGTAGAGGCGGTAGCCGCCGGGGGTGCGGCGCGGAGCGAGCAGCCGCTGGTCCTCCAGGTAGCGGATCTTGGAGATCGAGATGTCGGGGAACTCCTGGGCGAGCGCCTTGCACACCGCGCCGATCGTGATCGACTTCGGGCGGGCGCCGTCCTGCACGGGTGCGTCTCCGTAGGGGGTGCCGCCAGGGGTGGTGCTCGTCGCGGAGGCCATCAGCGTGCGTGGAACGTCAGCTTGTACTTGCCGATCTGCAGCTCGTCGCCGTCCTCGAGGCGGTGTGACTCGATCCGCTCGCGGTTGACGTACGTGCCGTTCAGCGAGCCGCAGTCGTCGATGTGCCACTGGTCGCCGCGGCGAATCAGCAGGGCGTGGTCGCGGGAGACGGTGACGTCGTCGAGGAACACGTCGGATTCGGGCCGGCGGCCGACGCTCATACGCTCGCCTCCGATCGGGAAGCTCTCCCCCACGCGCCCGCCGCCGGCGCGGATCACGAGCGCGGGCCCGTGCTCGGTGACCTCGCCGAGCTCGACCGGCACGAGCTCCCCGGTCTCGTCGATGCGGTAGGTGGCGGTCACCGACTCGCCCGAACTCTCGGCGCCACGCAGCGAGGCGCCGCAGTTCTGGCAGAAGTTCGCGCCCTCGCCGCCGGCGAAGCCGCACTCGGGGCAGTGCACAGCCATCGGCTCGGCCCCGCTAGGCGGCGCGCGGCGCGTCGGGGCGGCGCTCGGTGTCCACGGCGCGACTCACTACGCGCCGTTGGTTTGACGCCGGGCGAGGATGTCGGTCAGCTGCTGCACGTCCGCGCCGGTGATCAGCTGCTCGCCGTTGCCGTGCTTGTGCTGCAGGCGGTTGACGAGCTCGGCGCGCAGGATGTCGATCTTGCCGTGCAGGATCCGCCGCCGGTAGGAGATGTCGGTCTCCTCCTCGGTGAGCTCGCGGATGAGGTCCTTCAGCTCTACGTCCGAGAGCGAGCCGAGGTCGGGAAAGGTGTCCATGGCGGGCGGTTCTCCTCTGGGGGTGTGCGCGCCGTGCGGGCGGCGCCGGGCTGACCGGGTTGGTGTGCTCCTAAACTATAGCCCAAACGTCAAGCTGAGCTTGAGGGCTTGTCCCGCGCCCGTGCCGGCCCCCCGCGCAACTGCGCGAGGCCGTCGCGCACGTACAGCCCCGAAGCGACGAGGGCGAGCACGAGCCCCACGTACAACAGCGCCGCCCCGACCCCTTCGAGGCCCACCATCGCGAAGAAGAAGGCGCCCATCAGCGGCGCGACGGAGAGCCGCCCGGGCCAGTTGATGCGCAGCTCCACGCCGTGCGCGAGGCCGTAGCGGCCGAGCGCGAGCATCGCGAGCTCGCGCGCCACGAGCACCGCGAGCGCCCAGCGGGGCAGCAGCCCGAAGTGCCAGCACACGACAACCGCGGAGATCACGAGCAGGCGATCGGTGAGCGGGTCCATCAGCGCCCCCAGGCGGCTGTACTGGCGGGTCACGCGGGCGGCGATCCCGTCGGCGTAGTCCCCCCACCCGATCACCGCGAACAGGGTCGCCGGCAACGCGCCGGTCCCGTCGGCACTGGAGAGCGCCACCACGAGGAACACCGGGATCAGCGCCAGCCGCAGGAAGCCGATCGCGTTGGGGACCGTCCACGGCCGCAAGGGCTGGCCGGCCGCGGTCTGCGGCGGCGGGGGACCCGAGCGATCGAGGCCGAGTAGGCGGCGGACACCGATTGACTGACGAGGGGCCCGGCTCGGCGGCCTCCGGCCGCCTGCGCCACCTTTTTCTGGAGGAAGAGGGGCCCGGCTCGGCGGCCTCCGGCCGCCTGCGCCACCCTCTAGGGG
>JBOGYA010000396.1:0-2680 GCA_050696515.1 Solirubrobacteraceae bacterium | reverse complement strand
AGGGGCTGCTGTGCCGCATCGAGCGGCTCCGCAACGCGCTCGAGGAGGGCTGGCAGAAGCGGATGAAGCGGACGCTGGCCCTCGAGCTGCTGCTCATCGTGCTGCTCGTGCTCTCCGTCCTGGCTGCCGTCGGCGCGGGGCGCAGGACGCCGCCGCCCGAGCCTCTGCCCGAGCTCCGGACACGCCAGCACGCGCCGATGCACGTGCAGGAGGCGATGCCGGAGGAGCAGCCGGTGCCTGTCGACGGCTCGAAGGGGCGGTAGCGTCTCGACGGCGACTACGCCGTCCTGGAGCAGGCCGAGGTGCTCCTCCGGGACCGAGCCGCCCGAGAAAAGCGACGACCCCCCGAAAATAGTCACAGGCAAAATCGCCCCGGCTGCGACCGGGTGAGTAGGGGGCGAGAGAGAGACCCAAGGCACGATCGCCCGGAGCCCTGCTCCGGTGCGATTCGCCGTTGTGTGCCCAGCATGGGCGTGACCAGGAGGTGAAAGTCCTCTGGGGTGCTTGGTCGCAGGAACCCCGAGCGAATCGCAAGGCGCAGGCCGCGAGGCCGAGGCCGAAAGAAGCGAAGAGCAGAAGCTGCGGGTCGACGTACAGAAACCGCGTACAAGGCGCTGCGAGCCAGGGCGAGCGGGCAATGCACCGCGAAGCCCTCGCGACCAAAGGCGGACGGCGTAGACGCGGCGATCGTGCAGCGAAGGCCACGACCCCTTACCTGGGGAGATCTCGCCTTGTGTCCGAAAGGGCGACGCAGCAGTCGGGCGGAGCGAGAAGTCAGCAGAGGCCGTAGTAGCGGTCCGCGGAGCCGAGCAGGGCGCGCCCTCACCTCGGAAGCCTCTGACGGCGCGAAGGGCCGAACGACGAGGAGAGCGAGAGGACCGTGAATCTCGGGGACGCCAAGCGCCAGAAGACCAGGCAACTGGGGCTCCCGCTCGAGGGTAGGGGTGAAGCCCCGAGCGTAGAGCGGAGCGGCGAAGCGTCGACGGCGGCGCACGGAGACGAGCGCTCGGGAAACGGCGAGGCGCGGCTGATGGAGCGCGTCGTCGAGCGCGGCAACGTCGTCTTGGCGTTGAAGCGCGTGCAGAGCAACAAGGGCAGTCCCGGCATCGACGGGATGACGGTGGAGGCGCTGCGCGCCCACCTGCGGGCGACCTGGCCGGCGCTGCGCGAGCACCTGCTCGCGGGCACCTACAGGCCCCAGCCGGTGAAGCGCCAGCTCATTCCGAAGAGCGACGGCGGGGTGCGGGAGCTCGGCATCCCCACGGCGCTCGACCGATTCATCCAGCAGGCCATCTTGCAGGTCCTGCAGCCGCGATTCGACCCGGGCTTCTCATCGCACAGCCACGGTTTCCGTCCGGGACGCCGCGCACACGACGCCGTGTGCGAGGCGCAGAGGTACATCCAGGAGGGACGCCGCTGGGTGGTGGACGTGGACCTCGAGAAATTCTTCGACCGCGTCAACCACGACGTGCTGATGGGCAGGCTCGGCAAGCGCATCGCGGACAAGCGCATGCTGGGGCTCATCCGCGCATACCTCGACGCCGGCATCATGGCGAACGGGGTAGTCGTGGAACGGCACGAGGGAACGCCGCAGGGCGGCCCCCTCTCGCCGCTGCTCGCCAACGTGCTGCTCGACGGAGTCGACAAGGAGCTGGAGAAGCGCGGACATGCCTTCGTCCGGTACGCCGACGACTGCAACGTGTACGTGCGGTCGCGGCGTGCCGGCGAGCGCGTGATGGGGGCACTGCGGTGCCTCTTCGCGAGGCTGCGGCTACGAGTCAACGAGTCAAAGAGCGCCGTGGCGCGTCCGTGGGACCGCAAGTTTCTCGGCTTCAGCTTCTGGGTGGCCAAGGGACGCGAGGTCAAACGGCGCGTGGCGAACAAGGCCCTGATGGCGATGAAGCAGCGGGTGCGCTCGATGACGGGGCGCAGCTGCGGCCGAAGCATTCCGATGGTCATCGCGGAGCTGCGCGGCTATCTGCTCGGCTGGAAGCAGTACTTCCAGGCAGCAGATACGCCGAGGATCTTCCGCGACCTGGACGAGTGGATCCGCCATCGACTGCGCGCTCTCCAGCTCAAGCAGTGGAAGCGTGGAAAGACGGTGTACCGCGAGCTGCGTGCTCATGGTCTCGGTGACGAGGTCGCAAGACGCATCGCCCGCAACACGCGCCGCTGGTGGCGAAACTCCGGCATGGCCATTCATATGGCCCTGCCCGCGAGCCACTTCGACGGCCTCGGCCTACCGAGGCTCGCCGCGTGAACCTCAACTCGCCGAACCGCCGGATGCGGACCCGCATGTCCGGTGGTGTGGGAGGGGCCTGACGGGGCGAAACCCGTCAGCCCCTACCCGATTGTAGCCGTCGGGGCGTGAGCCCCACGGCATGCCGCCCTGATTCGGCGATCAGAACTCCATGTACCCGCCCGGGATGACGAAGTCGTCGTCCCGGCCGGCCACGGTGAGCACGCCCCAGCAGGCCAGCTTGGACCTGCCCGCGAACTCGAGGATCTGGTCGATGCTGCCGATGGGCGCGAGCACCGCGAGGTTGGACCGGTGCACGCCCCAGGAGCCGCTGCCGTGCTCGAGGAGCGCCTTGTGCAGGTCTGCCCCCGCGGCCGGGGCGTCGTCGAGTACGGCGACGCGCAGCCGGATGGGCTTGCCGCCGCCCGCGCCCGTCACGTC
>JBOGYA010000395.1:0-2699 GCA_050696515.1 Solirubrobacteraceae bacterium | reverse complement strand
TGGCCGGCCTGTCCGAGCGCGCACTGGCCGGACGCAACACCCGCGTGGTGGCGCCGCGGCGCTACGGCAAGACTTCGCTGTTGAAGCACCTCGTCGCCGCCTGGGGGCGAGCTGGTTACGGTCTCGAAATCGGGGTCTACGTCGATCTCTACGGCGCGATCGGCGCCGCGGACGTGACGACCCGCCTGGAGCGGGCGCTGCACGCCGCGCAGCTGCCCCGCAACCAGACCCGCTGGCTGGAAGGACGCCTGCGAACGTTTACCCGCGGGGCGCGTCTGCACGTCGGCCCATTGAGCCTCGCGCGCAGCGACGCGGCGGGCCCACCTCGGAGCGGCAAGCCCGGGGCGCTCGAGGATCGCTTTGCGATCTTCGCCGAGCTGCAGGATCGAGTCCGCGCTCCCGTGGTCGTCGTGCTCGACGAGTTCCAGGCCGTGCTCGCCGGCGCGGGAGATATCGACGCGACGATCCGCAGCGAGATCCAGCACCACGACCGGGTGGGGTACATCTTCGCCGGCTCCCACGTCGGCATGATGCGCGAGCTGTTCGCCGACCGCACCCGGCCGTTCTACGCGCAGGCAACGCCCCTGACGCTCGGCCCGCTGCCGCCGGGCCCTCTGGCCGAGTACATCGGTGCCCGGTTCGAGCATCACGACCGCGACTGCGAGCGGGCTCTCGGAGCGCTGCTGGACCTCGGGCGCGGGCACCCGCAGCGCTCGATGATGCTCGCTGCTCACCTCTTCGCCGCAACCCCCGAGGGCGGCTCCGCCGACGAGGCGACGCTCGAGGACGCGCTCGACAACGCCATGCGCGAGGCCGACAACGAGCTGCAGGGCCGCTGGGACGCGTTCACCGTCTCCCAGCGTCGCGCGCTCGCCGCGCTCGCCGACCAGCAGGCACCATTCAGCCAGGCCGCGGCACACGCGCACGGCACGAGCAAAGGCGCCACCGGCAAGGCGCTCGCCGCGCTCGCCGCAAGCGCCGACATCACACAGGCGGAGGACGGCAACTGGACGATCGTCGACCCCTTTATGCAGGAATGGATCCGACGGCTTCGCACGCGGGGCTGAGCGCTCGGGGGGCCTCCCACCCGAGCACGGCAAAGCCCGGGACGCGCTCGAACTCCCCGGGACTGCATGTCGCGACCCGCAGGTAGTGGGCGATTGCGGTGGCGGGGATCCAAAGGTCGTGCGCGCCGATGACCCTCCCGGCGGCCTGCAGCTGCGCCCAGATCTCGGCGTGCACCCGCGCGAGCTCTCCCACGCCCCGGCCACCGTGCCTACCTTGGGCACGATCCCGCAACAAAAGTGGCACAGAGAACACTCTCAAGACGCACTCGCCGGTCTACCCTCGGCAGCGTGCCCCACCCCTCCAGCGAAGCAGCCAAACAAGTGCCAACGGGCGCCCTGAGCGAAGATCCCCGCCGCGCGCTCGGCCGCCTCGGCGAGCAGCTGGCCGCCGCCCACCTCGAGCGCCTCGGCTTCGCGATCGTCGAGCGCAACGCCCGCACGCGCTATGGCGAGATCGACCTGATCGCGTTCGACGGACACACCCTGGTGATCGCCGAGGTCAAGACACGTCGCGCACGCAAGCGCTGGCGCCTGACCCCCGAGGAGCAGCCACTTGCATGGCTGCGGACCAGCCAGCGGGCGCGTCTGCGCCGCCTCGCCGCGGCGTGGCTGCATCGCTCCTCACGCGAGCGTCCCACCGCCCACACGATCCGCTTCGATGGTATCGGCGTGATCGTCGACGAAGCCGACAGACTCGTCTCGCTCGATCACATCGAAGGCGCCTGGTGAGGAGCAGCGAAGGTCGTGGTCAGACTCGCCACTACAGCGCCAACTGTTGATACGCCAGCGACTGAAACGAGAGGCGGTGCAGCGGGGAGACGCCCTCGCGGAGGATCGCTTCGCGGTGCGCGGGGGTCGAGTAGCCGACGTGCTCGGCGAAGCTCCAGCCCGGGTGCAGGTTGTCGGCGTGGCACATGTAGCGGTCGCGGGCCACCTTGGCGACGATCGACGCGGCGGCGATCGCGGCGCTGGTGGCGTCGCCATCCACGATCGCCCGCTGCGGCCGCCCGAAGTCCGGCACGGAGAAGCCATCCACAAGACACGCCACCTCCCCCCCCACGCCGTCGGTGACCCCGCGCAGCGCGTCGCTCAGCGCGGCGAGGTTCGTCTTGTGCAGGCCCCTGGAGTCGATCCCGCGCACGCAGCGGGATACCACGGTCACGCGCGCCGCGGCGCGCAGGACGAGCGGGTAGAGCTCCTCGCGGGCCTCGGCGGTGTGCTGCTTGGAGTCGTTCAGCGCGCCCAGGGCGCGGATCTCAACGGTGGTGAGGGTGTCGTAGTCGAACAGCACGCCGGCCGCCACCAGCGGCCCCGCCAGGCAGCCACGCCCGGCCTCGTCCGCGCCCGCCACGAGACGCACACCCAGGCGCCGGTCGAAGGCGAACAGCCGCCGGCCGCTCGTGCTCCTCCGCGCGCGGCGACGGGTCCGGGCGCTCGAGCGGGAGGCTCCCGAGGCCCTAGAGGGTCCCGATGCGGTCGGGGGGCCAGTAGGTCGCGAACGCCCCACCGATGACCCACCCTGTGGGGACAGGCCCCCAGAACCTGCTGTCGTCGGACTCGCCACGGTTGTCCCCCATCATGAACCAGTGACCGGCGGGAATCTTGATCGGGGTCGGGAAGTTGCACTCCGGA
>JBOGYA010000394.1:0-2706 GCA_050696515.1 Solirubrobacteraceae bacterium | reverse complement strand
CGCGATCCCCGCCGCCGTGAGCAGCCCGGGGATCATCACGTACACGATCGGGCTGCCGCTCGATCCGATCCTCGTGAGCAGCAGCATCCCGCCGCTGAGCATGATCAGGCCCCCGCCCAGCACCGGGCGCACGCCGAAGCGGCTCACGAGCCTGCCGGTGCGCGAGGCGACGAGCATGATCGTCAACGTCATCGGCAGGAACACAAGACCGGTGTGCAGCGGCGAGAGGTCCAGCACCTGCTGCAGGTACAGGGAGCTCACGAACCACATCGGGAACAGCGACGCGCTGAACAGCAGGACGATGTTGTTGGCAACCCGCAGCGGCTTGGTCAACTCTTTGAAGGGGATCAGCGGCGCGGACGCGACGCGCGCCTCGATCACGCCGAACACCCCGAGCAGGACCACGCCGAGGACGATCGGGCCGAGCGCGGCGAACGTGTCCCAGCCCTTGAGGCCCGCTTCCACGACCCCGTACACCAGCACCATCTGGCCGATCGTCAACGTCAGCGCGCCGGCGAGGTCGAAGCTCGCGCCCGGCGCTCGGCGGCGCTCGCTCACGATCGCGTACGCCACCAGCGCGGCCGCGACCGCGATCGGGGGGTTGATCAGCAGGACCCACCGCCAGCTGAGGAATTCGGTGATGACCCCGCCGAACAACACGCCGGCCGCCCCGCCGAGCCCGTTCATCGCCGCCCAGATGCCGATCGCACGGTGGAGCTTGGGGCCCGGCGCAAACGACGCGGTGATGATCGCCAGCGAGCACGCCGCCATCAAGGCGCCCGCGAGGCCCTGCGCCGCGCGAGCACCGACGAGCACCCCCTGGCTGGGGGCGGCGCCCCCGGCCAGCGAGGCGAGCGCGAACAGGAGCAGCGCCATTACGAACGTCCGGCGCTGCCCGAAGTGATCGGCCGCGCGGCCGCCGAGCATCAGGAAGCCTGCGAACGTGATCGCGTACGCATCGACAACCCACTGCAGGTCGGGCGCGGAGAAGCCAAGGCTCGACTGGATCGAGGGCAGCGCGACGTTGACGATGCTCAGGTCGAGGATGACCATGAACTGGGCCACGCAGCACACGGCCAGCAGCGACGCCGAGCCCGAGCCCTGCCTGCTCTCGACGGGAGGCGCCTCGGGCGCCTCCAGGTCCGCGGTCGCCTCGACGCTCACGACGGCCTAGAACGGCTGGTAGGGTGCGCCGCCGAGCCTTTGAGCGATAATTGGAGCCCTGCCCATGAAGAGAACGCCACTGACCGCCATGCTAACGCTCTTAGCCATCCTGGCGACCACCGTCGCGGTGGCGGGGTGCGGCGGTAAATCGGGGAGCTCCTCCAAGTCAACGACGACCCCGGCGACCACGCACAAGCACCAGTCCAAACCGGCTTACTGAGCCGCCCTGGGGAGCGAGGCGGCGTAGCTGATCACGCCAACCGTCCGCGAGGTGCCGAGCACCTGGCCGGTTGAGTCGAGCGCCTGCACCGCCACGTAGGCGTACTTCAAAGGCAGGGTCGTCGAGCTCTCGAAGCCGTCGGCCGGGATCGTGGTCTGCGCCGCGAGCGCCCCGGGGTGCTTCCCCGCGAGCACGCGCCACCGGGACACGTCGGTCGCGCCGTTCCAGCTCGCGTGCACGATCGTCTCTTCGCCGGTGTTGTTCAGGTCGGCGAGCACCGCGGGCGGTCTCAGCGGGCGAGCACTCCAGGGGAAGCGGAAAGCCCGGTAGAAGGACATGTCGAACGGCTGGTGTGCGTCGAAGAGCAGCGAGCCGTCGCGGGCGAACTCGCTGATCGCGGGCACCGCGCCGAAGCCCACGACGACGTTCCCATCCGCGAGCGTCTGCGCGTTGCCCTGGCTTGCGGCGAGCAGCGGCGGGTTGCGATGCGTGTAGGCCGAGGCGAGGCGCGCTTCATGGGTCTTGAAGTCAAGCGCGATCCGCACGGCACGCGACTGGCGGTGGATCGGCGGGTTCGAGCCGTCGTCGAAGAAGGTGACCTCGCCGTCCGGCAGGACGCGGCCGTCGTGTTGCCACGCCAGCTTCGTGCCCGGCCCCATCTTGAAGGAGCTCCTGGTGCCGCCGAGGCGCCAGAGGACCTTGCCGGTGCCACCCTGCAGCTGATAGCCGGCCCACGTGCTGCGCGCCGAGATGAGGAGGTTGCCATATCGATTGGAGCCCGCCCCCTCCACGTCGATCGAGTTGAGGTGGAAGTAGTCCCAGGGCGCTGGCCCCGTCGGGACTTCGACTTCGGACTCCTTGGCGCCGACGTGGTCGAGGCTGTGCCATTCCCAGCGCACCAGGCCCGTCTTCATGTCGATCTCCTGGATCGCCGTGTCGACGATCGTCCCGTCCCGCGCTCCTTGCACCGGGGCGAGGTCGCAGCGGATCGGGTTGAACGCCGTGATGTAGGCGATGTCGTGGGGGGCGATCTGAAACTCGTGCAGGTCCGCCCGCAGGCCGTTGCCGCCGGGAATCCTGGCGACCGTCTGGTAGCGGGAGCTCATGACGACGTCTTCGCCCTGACCAAAGCCCAGCGAAAGCACACGCCCCTTCCACCACGTCAAGTCGCGCCGACCTTCATACGTCTGCACGCTCAAGTCCTCCGCCGCTTCGCCCCCCGACAGCTTCTCGAACCAGACGAGCCGGCCCTGCGGCGTGTAGATCAGCGGCCCGTACTGGCCGGGGCCGGGGCCGTTGGTCGTGAAGATGTCGCCGGCCGC
>JBOGYA010000393.1:0-2708 GCA_050696515.1 Solirubrobacteraceae bacterium | reverse complement strand
CGGTTGAATGCAGCGGTCTTGAAAACCGCCAAGCGGGTAACCCCCGCTTCGGGGGTTCGAATCCCCCCCCTTCCGTCCGCTTTCTGGAGGACCGGCGCGAGTTGTGGCGCGAGCGGTCAGTTTTTGGCTCAACAGAGCCAAAATCTCCTGGTCTTGAAAACCAGCAGGCGGGCAACCCCCGTCTCGGGGGTTCGAATCCCCCCCCCTCCGTCCAGTAGTCTTCAAGCGATTTCGTACCGACAATCGGACCCTGGCTTGAGGAGATGTTCGACGAGCTACGCGAGCGGCTGAAGGACTTGGTCGACCACCACGGCGCGCAGCCCGCGGCGGCGGCCCCGGACACTTCGGGGCGGATCGTCCGCGAGGTCACCGACCCGCAGTTCCTGCACGACCAGCTGCAGGCGGTGCAGCGGGCCGCCGCCGCGCGGGATGGCGGCAACCAGCTCTCGGCCGGTGCCTACCAGGCCGCCTTTGACGCGCTCGAGCAGGCGCAGGCCACGCACCCGGCCGGCGAGCCGGTGATGCCGAAAGACGCGACGGCGAGCATCTTCCAGTCGGTGCTGTCGACCTGCATCGAGTCGCGAGCCGACAAGCTGATCGAGGACCTGCCCGAGGGACTCAGGCGGATCGCCCACGCGGTGCTGTCCCTGGAGAACGTGTTCCGCGAGTTCGGCCCGTGCGACCCGCTGTGGATGGAGACCAAGGTCGCGGAAGGGATCGCCGCGCTCACGGGTCGCCCGCCGTTCCCCAACGCTCCGGCGCCGCCGCTGCCGCTGGCTAAGGACGCCCGGGTGATCGTCGTCGGCGACTGGGGCACCGGGCTCCCGGGCGCGACGGCCGTGGCCGAGCGGATGCAGGAGCAGATCGAGGACGGCCGCGGCCGCGAGCAGCACGTGGTCCACCTCGGAGACGTGTACTACTCCGGGTGGCGCGAGGAGTACGAGACGCGCTTTCTCCCTCACTGGCCGGTCGCTCCCGGGGAGGAAGAGGTGCTTTCGTGGGCGCTCAACGGCAACCACGACATGTACTCCGGCGGCCACGGCTACTTCGGCTTCCTGCTGCACGACCACCGCTTCCGGGGCCACTGGCTGCCGGGCGGCAACGGTCAGCACACGACCTCCAGCCACTTCAGCCTGGAGAACGAGCACTGGCAGCTGCTGGGAGTGGACAGCGCCTACCGCGACCACGACCTTGACGGCAACCAGGCCCAGTGGGTCGGCGCAAAGCTGGCCACCGGCCGCAAGACGATGCTGATGAGCCACCACCAGCCGTTCAGCGGCTACGAAGCGGTCAGCCAGGCGATGGTCCATACGCTCACGCCCGCACTCGGGGGCCGCGTGATCGACGCGTGGATCTGGGGCCACGAGCACCGCTGCATGGTGTACGGGCCGCAGCAGACGCCAGGTGCGGCGCCCTCGCCTCCGGCGCCCTACCTCAAGTGGGGGTCGTGCATCGGGCACGGCGGGGTCCCCCGCCTGCTCCCCGACCCGCCACTCGCCTTCCCCCCGAAGCCGACGTGGGTGCTCGAAGAGTACGTCCAGCAGGATGGCAACCGCTGGGGCCGCTTCGGCTTCGCGGTCCTCGACTTCGACGGCCCCTCACTCCGCGTCCGCTACATCGACGAGACTGGCAAGGTCAACCACGAAGAGAGTCTCTGACGGAGAGGGGGGTCAGGTATCGCGCGCCAGTAGGTACCGAGGCATAGGGGATAGGAATAAGTATTTAAAAATCGAGCGCTGTATAACCATTGCTGGACAAGGTTTAAAAAGTTATATACAACACCCGCCCTCCACCGCCGTCCACTTCGCCAATCACGAGCTCCCCGCCCTGGCACCCCCTCGGCTACCGCGTGGCGTGGCCCCGCCGGCCCCCGCCGGCGATCAGCCGCTCGGCGGCCCGCTCGGCGAGCGCCGCAATCGTCTCGGAGGGGTTGACCCCCAGCGCGGTGGGCACGATCGAGCCGTCCGCCACGTGCAGGCCGGGGTAGGAGTGCACTCGCCCGTACCCATCGACGACCCCCGCGGCGGGGTCGTCGGCCATCGGGCAGCCGCCCAGCGGATGCACCGTGATGTCCTTGCCCAGCGGGCCGTGCCCCAGGGCGAAGAACGGTTCGGCTTCCGCGGCGGCGCCGAGCTTGGCGGTGGCGCGTTCCATGGCCTCGAACAGCGCGGCGCTGCCGGCCCCGCTCCAGCGGATGTCGAAGCGCCGCAGGAACCGCGTCAGCCGCATCTGCCCGTCGGCGGCGTCGGCGCCGAGCATCAGGTACACCAGCGAGTCCTCGATCGGCTCGCCGCCGAGGTCGAGCTTCACGGTGCGCGGGGTGACCATGCGGTCGCTGAGCCCCAACTGCACCGCGAGGCGCTTGAGCCACAGCAGCAGGTGCCTGCGCCACCCCACCAGGACGGCCTCGTCGCGCAGCACCTCCAGCAGGCCTGTGAAGCCGGGCGGCAGGCCGCCGTCGGCGAGCATGAAGCGCTCTCCCGGATAGTCGATCCGCGTGGTCATCACCGGCCCGTAGTCGATCCGCGCGCCCAGCACGCCCGGGAGGCTGGGTTCGAAGGCGGCGCCCAGCGCGTCGCCGTTGGTGGAGAAGCGGCCGCCCAGCGCCGCGGAGAGCAGCGGCAGGCGGCGGCGGTTGCGCAGCAGCAGGCGCGTGGAGCCCAGCGAGCCGGCGCTCAGCACCACCACCGGCGCCTGCACCTCACCGC
>JBOGYA010000392.1:0-2709 GCA_050696515.1 Solirubrobacteraceae bacterium | reverse complement strand
GGCTGCTGGACCCGATAGACGGGACGAAGAACTTCCTGCGTGGTGTGCCGGTCTGGGCCACTCTCATCGCGCTCGTCGAAGACGGCGAGCCGGCGGTCGGGGTGATCAGCGCACCGGCGCTGCGGCGGCGCTGGTGGGCCGCCACCGGGGCGGGTGCCCACACGTGGGATCCGCAAGGGATCAGCCGGGCCATCACGGTGTCCGGGGTCGGTGACCTCGCCGACGCCTACCTCTCCACCACCGACCTGGGTAGTTGGGCGAAGCACCGTAGCCGGGAGTCCTACCTTTCGTTGGTGGACGCGACCTGGGAGAGCCGGGCCTTCGGCGACTTCTGGCAGCACTGCCTCGTCGCCGAGGGGGCGATCGACCTCGCTGCCGAGCCGATCGTCAACCCCTGGGATGTGGCCGCGGTCCAGGTGTTGGTGCAGCAGGCCGGCGGCCGGTTCACCGACCTCGACGGGGTCGCTCGATACGACGGCGGTACCGCGCTGTCATCCAACGGGTTGCTACACGACGCCGCGTTAACTCTGCTGCAGTCCTGACCGGGCTACGGGACGTTGTTTAACTCTTCGGACGGATCCGGCACGCCGTCACCCGATCCTGCGTCAGTACGCTTAAGTCGCCTGTGTCCTTCGATGATACCGAGGATGCCGAGCAGTGCGGCGATCAACTTCGGCCAATTGTTCGACAACCACATCCAAAGAGAATAACCTGGGTTGATCGCGACATCAATTTTACGTTCAAACACCTTCTCTTCGATCGGGTTCGAGTATTTCGCGTAGAGGACCGAGACTGTGAGAAACAGAGAATGAGTCCCCGAGGTAGTCGGCGTCACATCCCATCGCCACTCTCTATACCCTGCAGAAGGCAGCTCCTGAACGTCTGAACCGACAAGAACAATATCAAATTCCTTGCCCTCCAGCTTCGCTCTCATAGTAGTGCCAACGAGCAATGTCTCAATACTGGGAACAGCTTTACCCTGTAGCCCCTCGGCGAGCTGATCGGACAATTCTCGGGAGATACGCACCTCAATGCGATTCGAGACGCCGACGCGCATGCGATCAGGAGGGTTGTAAAGAATCACCCCAGACTGGACTTCGCGTTTGACGATTTCCTCGTACTGCGCGAGCGTACTGTCGCTGTTGCTATCCGGGACACCCCAGGCGCCGGAGGTTGCGCTGGTGGCGCGGCCCCGGCTTCGGCCGGTACCGGGGGCGCTGTTGTCTGCGGGAGGGAAGTCGGTGTCGGCGTGAGGTTGACGACCTCAAAGTTCACGCTCGTCCCGCCGCAGTCGCTGGTACTGGACACCGTGTGCGACCCGAAGGCGGCGTCTCCAGGCACGGTGAACGTGATCGAGATGTTGCCGCTTCCGTCCGAATAGCCCGAGGTGAGCGGTAGGTCGTCATCCCACCGCAGCATGACCGATCCGCAGTAGCCCGTGCCGTTAGCTGTGACCGTCGAGCCAGAGCGTCCTTCGGACGGCGCGAGAGACAGCGTGGTAGCGGCATCCTGTGCGGACACGTCTGTGGCCTGGGCGATACCGCCAGCCTGTAGAGCAAGGAGCGCAACGAGCGCGATGTGCCGGCGCGCCGAAGCGGGAGTAGCCCCCCAACCCCATCCAATGATCGTAAGGGCATCGCTTTCGACCGACGTGGCCGACCGCGGGCATGACGCTGCTGTGCCCTGGCTTGAGCCGATCAGCGCCGCTCGCAGCGAGGTAGCGACCGCTCTTGCCCGCCGGGCTGTCGGCAGGTAAAGATATGTGCATGCGGCGTGCTGTCCTCGAGCAGTTCTGGCCGAGTCGGCGCATGCACGCTTTCGACCAGTTCTGTAGGTAGGCCGCGCGTCGGCGCATGGCCTCCCCGCCCCGCGCGGCCCATCCCCGGTGTCCAATTCCTCCCCGCACACCAGGAGAATCTGTGTCCGTAACCGATGACCTGCTCGCCAACAACTCCCGCTACGCCGAGTCCTTCTCCGGCCCGCTGCCCATGCCGCCCGGCAAGCACGTCGCCGTCGTGGCCTGCATGGATGCCCGCCTGGACGTCTACCGCATGCTGGGCCTCAACGAGGGCGAGGCGCACGTCATCCGCAACGCCGGAGGTGTGATCACCGACGACGAGATCCGCTCGCTGGCGATCAGCCAGCGCCTGCTCGGTACTCAGGAGATCATCCTCATCCACCACACCGACTGCGGAATGCTCACCTTCACCGACGACCAGTTCAAGAAGTCCATCCAGGACGAGACCGGCATCAAGCCCGGGTGGGCCGCCGAGTCCTTCCCAGATCTCGACGAGGACGTCCGCCAGTCGGTCAATCGGATCAAGGCCAGCCCGTTCATCCCGCACACCGACCAGGTGCGCGGCTTCGTCTTCGACGTGGCGTCGGGGAAACTGAACGAGGTCGTCTGATACATCCCCCGAGGGCAGTGGCACGATTCGGTGTCGTGCCACTGCCCGATCTCGTACTCGACTGGTACGCCCAGCACCAGCGCGACCTGCCCTGGCGCAGGCCCGGCACCACGGCGTGGGGCGTGATGGTCAGCGAGTTCATGCTCCAGCAAACGCCCGTGGCCCGCGTGGAGCCCGTGTGGCTCATCTGGATGACCGAGTGGCCCACCCCGTCCGCGCTGGCCGCGGCGCCGCGAGCCGACGTGCTGCGCGCCTGGGGCAAGCTCGGCTACCCCCGCCGGGCCCTGCGCCTGCACGCGGC
>JBOGYA010000391.1:0-2714 GCA_050696515.1 Solirubrobacteraceae bacterium | reverse complement strand
GGCTCAGGTCGAGGTCCAGCCCGTCGAGCGCCCAGCGGGCCTGGCCTGGGTAGCGGCAGCGCAGCCCCCGCACTCGCAGGGCGTGCGGCCCCTGGGGAAGCGCGAGCGGACGCGCCGGCTCCGCCACCGGCATAGGAGTGTCGATCACCTCCTGGATGCGTGCGGCCGAGCGGCGCACACGCTGGAGCCTTTGGGTCGCGCCGGGCAGGCCCGCGAGGAGCTCGAACGCCACGAGCGGGATCAGCGCGATCCCGGCGAGCAGCACGCCGTCGAGCCGCCCCGCACGAACTGCCGCGACGCCGACGAGCAGGGCGCCCCACATCGCCAGGCCGCAGCAGAGGCGCGTCAGGCCCTGGCCGATGCCGGCAGTCCGGGCGCTCGCGCGAGCGATCCGGGTGAGCGCGGCGTCGGCCGCCAGGGTGCGCCGCAGCTGCGCCCCGGTGGCGCCGTTGACGAGCAGCTCGGGGGCGCCTTCGAGCAGATCGACCACCGACGCGCTGAGCTCGCCTCGTGCAGCCGCCTGCCTGGTCTCCGCGCGCGCGGAGAGCATCCCCGTCAGCCACGGCACGAGCACGCCTGCGAGCAGCAGCGCAGCCAGCAGGAGCAGCCCGGCGGCGGGGAGCATCAACCACACCAGGGCGACCGTCGCGGCGCCGACGAGCACCGCGATCGCGAACGCGGGCAGCACCCGCAGCAGCAGGTCCTGCAGGGAGTCGACGTCGCCGATCAGGCGCGCGAGCAGGTCGCCGCCGCGGAAGACCGGCACTCCCAGCGGGGCCAGCCGCTCGAGGCGTTCGTAGACGGTGACCCGCAGGTCCGCGAGCACACGAAACGCCGCGTCGTGGCCGACCAGCCGCTCCCCGTAGCGGAGCAGTCCGCGGGAGAGCGCGAAGAACTGCACCCCGACGATCGCGATCGCGATGGCCGACTCCTGAGGGCGCTCCGAGGAGCGGGAGATGAGCCACGCCGAGGTCGCGATCAGGCCGATCGCGGCGCCGAGAGCCCCGGCGCCGAGCAGCGTCGCGAGCGCCAGCCGTCCCGCGACTGGACGCGCGAGCGCAAGTGTGCGCGTCAGCGGCGCCCGGAGCTCGTGCTCCTTCTCGATCGTGGCGGCCGGGTACGCCGAGGCGGCGGATCCAGCGCCGCGACTTGGACCAGGGGGTGCAGGAGCGGGCCTCACGCCGCGACCTCGACGGGGGCGAGCGAGATCACGCGGTCGGCCAGGGCCAGCAGCGAGGGGCGGTGCGCGGCAAGCACCACCGTGCGTCCACGGGCGAGGCGCCGGATCGCCTCCAGCACCTCCTCCTCGGTGCGGCCGTCGAGGTTGGCGGTGGGCTCGTCGAGCAGCAGCAGCGGCGCGTTGCGCAGAAACGCCCGCGCGAGCGCAACCCGCTGGCGCTCGCCCGCGGAGAGCCCGGCGCCACGGTCGCCGAGCATGGTGTGCAGGCCCTCGGGCAGGGCGGCCACCACCTTGGCGAGCCCGGCAGCGCGCAGCGCCGCCCAGACCTCCTCCTCCTCCTCCGTACGCCACTGTCCTTCCCCTTGCATATGCCACTGCTCTTTCTCTTGCATATGCCACTGCTCTTTCTCTTGCATATGCCACTGCTCTTTCTCTTGCATATGCCACTGCTCTTTCTCTTGCATATGCCACAGCTCTTTCCCCTCCCCCTGCTCCCCCTCCGCCTCGCCGCGGCCGAGGCGCACGTTGGCGGCGATCGACGCGGCGAGCAAGTGCGGCCGTTGGGGCACCCACGCGAGCCGGGAGCGCCAGGCCGCGAGGTCGAGGTCGGCGAGCTCGATGTCCCCGACGCGAACCGATCCGGACGCGGGGGTAAGCAGCCCAAGCAGAACGCCGAGCAGCGTCGACTTGCCGCATCCAGAGGGACCGGCGAGCGCCAGCACCTCTCCAGCCCGCACCGTGAACGAGACGCCGTCGAGCGCCGGCTCGTCGCGACCGGGATACACGAACCGCAGCCCTTCGATCGCAAGGCCGGCGAGCGCGGGGTCGGGAACGTCGGTGCGCCCGCCCCGCGGAGCCGTCGGCTGCGCGAGCACCGCGAACACCTGCTCCGCCGCGGCCATGCCCTCGGTGCTCGCGTGGTAGTTGGCGCCCAGCTGGCGCAGCGGCAGGTACGCCTCGGGGGCGAGTACGAGCACGAACAGCGCGGTGCGCAGGTCGAGGTGTCCGTCCATCAGCCGCAGTCCGATCGCGACCGCGACGAGCGCCACCGAGAGGGTCGCGACGAGCTCGAGGATCAGCGACGAGAGGAAGGTGACGCGCAGCGTCGCGAGCGCGGCCCTGCGATAGCGCTCGGCGATCTCGCGGATCGCCGCCGCCTGGGCCCGCGCGCGCCCGAAGACCTTCAGGGTAGGCAGCCCGGCGACGACGTCGAGGAAGTGGCCGCCCAGCCGCTCCAGCGTGCGCAGCTGGCGTTCGGAGCGCTCGCGCGTCGTGGCGCCGACCAGCGCCATGAACAGCGGGATCAGCGGGATCGTCACCGCGACGAGCGCCGCCGAGAGCCAGTCCTGCGAGAGCACCGCGGCGAGCAGCACGAGCGGCACGATCGCCGCGAGCAGCAGTTGCGGCAGGTACAGCGAGAAGTAGCCGTCGAGGGCGTCGATCCCGCGCGTGGCGAGGATCGCGAGCTCGCCGGTGCGCTGCTCGCGCGAGCCGTCGAGCCCGAGCCCCGCGGCGTGCTCCAGCAGCGCGGCGC
>JBOGYA010000390.1:0-2724 GCA_050696515.1 Solirubrobacteraceae bacterium | reverse complement strand
CCCTTGGAGTGGCCGACCACCGCCGCCGGGTGCACCCCACAGGCGCGCCACAGGGCGGCCAGCGAAACCATCATCGCGAACAGCACCGGCTGGATCACGTCGATTCGCTCGAGCGACGGCGCCCCCGGCGCCCCGTGCAACACGTCGATCAGGGACCAGTCGATGTGCGGCGCGAGCGCCTGCTCGCAGGCCGCGATCCGCTCGGCGAACAGCGGCGAGCAAGCGAGTAGCCCCGAAGCCATCCCCTCCCACTGCGAGCCGTTGCCGGAAAACACGAACACCGCCTGCTGCGCCCCGCGGACGCCGCCCGCGCCCCGCACCAGCCCAGGCGCGGGGCCTCCGGTGGCGAGCGCCCGCAGACCGCCGAGCAGCTCCTCGCGCCCGCCGCCGAGGACGACGGCCCGGTGCTCGAGCAGCGGCCGGCGCGCGAGCGAGAGCCCGACGTCCAGCGCCCGGGTCTCCGGATCGCCCGTGACGCGCTCCGCCAGCCGCTCGGCCTGGGCGCGCAGGCCGGGCGCGCCGCGGCCCGAGAGCACCCACGGCAGCACGCCGCCGGACACCAGTCCGACCACGGCGCTGGCAGCGTCGCCGACGGCGGCATCCCCGTCGCTGCCAGCGTCGGCGGCAGGGACACCGGCGCCACCGGCGCTCGCCCCGGCGGCGGGGCCCTCCGCGGTCGCGGGCGGCTCCTCGAGGATCACGTGGGCGTTGGTGCCGCTCGCGCCAAACGAGGAGACGCCGGCCCGGCGCGGCTCCCCTTGCTCGCCCGCCGGCCAGGGCTGGGGCTCGCGCAGCAGCGAGACCGCGCCCGCCGTCCAGTCGATCTGGCGCGAGGGCTCGTCCACGTGCAGCGTCCGCGGCAGCTCGCCGTGCTGGAGGGCCAGCACCATCTTGATCACCCCCGCCACCCCGGCCGCCGCCTGGGAGTGGCCGATGTTCGACTTGATCGATCCCAGCCACAGCGGGCGTCCCGCGGGGCGGCCCTGGCCGTAGGTCGCCTGCAGCGCCTGCGCCTCGATCGGGTCGCCGAGCGTCGTGCCCGTGCCGTGCCCCTCCACCGCGTCGACCTGCGCCGCCGCGAGCCCCGCGTCGAGGAGCGCCTGGCGGATCACGCGCTGCTGGGAGGGTCCGTTGGGCGCCGTCAGGCCGTTGCTGGCCCCGTCCTGGTTGATCGCGCTGCCGCGCACCAGCGCGAGCACGCGGTGGCCGTCCCGCAGCGCGTCGGAGAGCCGCTCCACCACCACCACGCCGGCGCCCTCGCTCCAGCCAGTGCCGTCGGCGGCGTCCGCGTAGGACTTGCAGCGCCCGTCGCGGGCGAGGCCGCGCTGGCGGGAGAACCCGACGAGCACGTTCGGCGACCACATCACCGTGACGCCCCCGGCCAGGGCCAGCGAGCACTCGCCCGCGCGCAGCGCGTGGCAGGCCCAGTGCAGCGCCACCAGCGAGGACGAGCAGGCCGTGTCGACCGAGACCGCCGGCCCCTCGAGGCCGAATGCATAGGCCACCCGCCCCGACACCGCGCTGCCGGCCACTCCTGCTCCCATCGACGCCTCGAGGTCCACCGGCAGCGGCCCGGGCAGACCGGTCGCGTAGTCGTGGTGCATGACGCCCGCGAACACCCCGGTGCGGCTGCCCCGCAGGGCGCTCGGATCGATCCCGGCGTCTTCCAGCGCCTCCCAGCTCACTTCCAGCAGCAGCCGCTGCTGGGGGTCGGTCGTCAGCGCCTCCCTGGGGCTGATCCCGAAGAAGGCAGCGTCGAAGTCGCCGGCGTCGTGGAGGAAGCCGCCCTCGCGCGTATAGGTGGTGCCAGGGTGATCGGGGTCGGGGTCGTACAGCCGCTCCACGTCCCACCCGCGATCCCGCGGTAGCTCTCCGATCCCGTCTCCACCGCGGGCGAGCAGCGCCCACAGGTCCTCCGGGGAGGAGACCGAGCGGCCCTCCGCGCCCGGGTATCTGCAGCCCATGCCCACGATCGCGAGCGGCTCGCGCTCGCGATCCTCCAGCTCGCGCAGGCGCAGACGAGCGTCGTGCAGATCGATCGTGACGCGCTTGAGGTAGTCGACGAGCTGCTCGTCGGTCGGTTGCGCAGCGCTCGGCATCAGCCCGCTCCCAACTCGCTGTCGATGAACTCGAGGACCTCGGCGGCGCTCGCCGACTGCACCCGTTGGGCGACGCCGGCGGCGTCCACCGGTTCGCCGTTCTCCGGCGAGCGGCTGTTCTCCAGGCCCGCGAGCAGGCTCCGCAGCCGGACCCTCGCCCGCTCCCGCTCATCCTCCTCCACCGCTAGCGTGGCGAGCCGCCCCTCGAACCTGTCGAGCTCGGAGTCGAGAACAGCCGCCCCGTTCGCCCCGACCACGACCACCTCGCCCAGCAGATGCCGGGTCAACGCGGCCGGCGTGGGGTGGTCGAACACGAGCGTGGCCTGCAGGCGCAGTCCCGTGGCGGCATTGAGTCGGTTGCGGAGCTCGATCGCGGCAAGCGAATCGAACCCCAGCTCCTTGAACGTCCGCTGCGGCTCGACCGCGTCCGTGGAGGGGTGCCCGAGCACGGCGGCGGTGTGCGTGCGCACAGCCCGCAGCGCGATGCGCTCGCGCTCGCGCTCCGGCACACCGGCGAGCTGCCGCGCCAGCGAGCCCTCCTCCGATGCGCTCGCGCGGTCCGCCGCAGCGCGCACGAGCCCGCGCAAGAGCGGCGGCAGCGCTCCAGTCCGCACCTGGGCGCGCA
>JBOGYA010000389.1:0-2725 GCA_050696515.1 Solirubrobacteraceae bacterium | reverse complement strand
GTGACGTACTCGTACGGGTTGTCCATGTTCTGCACCGTCAACGTGACGCGGGGGTCGCGCTCGAGGTTGCGCGGCCAGGCGCGGCCCTCGGCGGTGTTGAGCGTGGGCTTGCCGTCCTGCACGTCGACCCACACGGGCGCGGCGAGCACGGTGCCGTCGTCACGGAGCGTGGCGACGTTGCAGAAGTTCTTGCCCTTCAGCAGCTCCTCGGCGTGGCCCTCGATCTTCGCGCTCATGGAGTCCTCCTTCTCGTGGGGTGGGTGCGGTATGCACTCACCAAGATAGGGGCTCGCGAGCGATGAGGCCCGCCCGTGCGGCGGCTCTGCTACTGGCGCGCGAGGCCCGTGGCGGAGGCGGCGGGCGGGATCGGCTGGAGTGGGACGAGGGTGCCGTTGTTGAGCTGGAAGTGCACGACGGCTTGGCCTCCGGAGGGGCAGCAGAGGGAGTCGTGCGAGCGGTAGAGGGCGTAGGCGAGGGTGACTTCGGTGTCGCCCTGGCCGAGGACGTGGATGGAGGCGGAGGGCTGGCTGGCATCGGTGCCGATGTAGCGGCCGTCGAGGAAGAAGAAGGCGCGCTGGTCGTACCCGTCCGCGGAGCCGGTGCGGGTGCCGAGCAGCACTCTCAGGGTTTGGGAGGGGTGGTAGTCGGAGATGGCGGTGGGGGTGTACCCGTGCGCGGCGACCACGTCGGCCGCGGCTGCGGCCTGCGCGCCCGACGCCATTTCCCCGGACTGCGTGCCGGTGCGGGTGAAGGCGGGCGCGGGGGCGGTGCGGGTGTTCGCGCTCTGCCCCGCCGTGCTCTGGCCACCGGCGCCGGTGGTGGTCGTCGTGGTCGCGGGGTGGGTCGTGGTCGTGCGGGGAGCGCTCGCGCCGGGAGTGCTCGTGGCGCCCACGGTCGCGGGGGCGCCGGAGACGGAGACGGTCTTGGTCGCACCGCCGCAGCCGCCGAGCAGCGCGCCACCCGCGGCGCCCAGGGCCAGCGCACTCGCCATCAACGCCGCTGCTCGCATCGTCTCCCTATTCGCCGCCGCTCGGATATGCACCTGCCCGACCAACACCGTGGAGTCCGGGGGGTTGCGCCTCCTTTCGCGGTGGTGGCCGCTTCGCATGGTCGCGGGGCAGGAGGCCCCGCGCCTGTGCGCTCGGTTGCGAACCCACCCGCGCGGATGCGCCCCAAAGGACTATGCCACCCTCTCTTGACAAGATTATTAGTCGCTGCTAATCTCTATGTAGTTAGCAATCACTAAAGAATCCATTCGAACCCTCACTCGCTTCCAGCGGCCTTGTGGCGGGTCCCAGAGTGATGGTTTCAAGGAGGCGGCGATGAGTGGCTCGCGCAGGAACAACTGGACCTTGGGGATCGTGTCGATGGCGCTCTTCATGGTGGTGCTCGACAACCTCGTCGTCTCGATCGCCCTTCCCTCCATCCGCCGCGACCTCGGCGCCTCGATCCAGTCGCTGGAGTGGACGGTCAACGCCTACGTGCTCTCCTACGCGGTGCTGCTGCTCACCGGCGCGGCGCTCGGTGATCGCTTCGGGCGCAAGCGCATGTTCCTCGCCGGGCTCTCGCTGTTCATCGCCGCCTCCGCGGGCGCCGCGCTCGCGCCCACCACTGGCCTGCTCGTCGCCGCCCGCGCGCTCCAGGGGGCGGGCGCCGCGATGGTAACCCCGCTCACCCTCACACTGCTCGCCGAGGCGTTTCCCGCCGCACGGCGCGGGATGGCGCTGGGGGTGTGGTCGGGCGTCTCCGGCTCCGCCGTCGCCCTGGGCCCGCTCGTGGGCGGCGCCGTGGTGCAGAGCATCTCGTGGCACTGGATCTTCTGGGTCAACGTCCCCCTTGGCCTGGTGCTGCTACCGCTCGCCGCCGTGCGCTTGCGGGAGAGCCACGGCCCCAACGGCTCGCTCGACCTCCCGGGGCTCGCGCTCGCCTCCAGCGGGGCCTTCGGGGTCGTGTTCGGCCTCGTGCGCGCCCAGTCGTTGGGGTGGACCTCGCCGGCGATCCTCGCCTCGCTGGGCTGCGGGGCCATCCTGCTCGCGGTGTTCGTCGCGTGGGAGCGCCGCGCGCGCGAGCCGATGCTGCCCATGTCATTCTTTGCGCGCCGCGCCTTCGCGGTGACAAACTTCGCTTCGCTCACCATGTACTTCGGGATGTTCGGGTCGATCTTCTTCCTCTCACAGTTCATGCAGGACGTGCTCCACAACAGCCCCTTGCAGGCGGGCTTGAAGATCCTCGTGTGGACGGGTGCCACGATGGTCACGGCCCCCCTCGCCGGCATCTACTCCCAGCGCTTGGGCAGCCGTCCCTTCATGCTCTCGGGGCTCACCCTCCAGGCCGGCGCGCTCGCGTGGCTGGCGGCGATCCTCGGCACCCACACTCCCTACTCCGAGATGCTCGTCCCCTTCCTCATGGCCGGCGCGGGGATGGCGCTGGTGTTCGCCCCCTCCGCCAACGCGGTGCTCTCCGCCGTGCGCCCCGACCAGGCCGGGCAGGCCTCCGGCGCCACCAACGCGATCCGCGAGACCGGCGGGGTGCTGGGGGTGGCGGTGCTCGCCTCGATCTTCACGCACGTCGGCGGCTACGGCTCCCCGCAGGCGTTTGTGGACGGCCTCGGCCCCGCGCTGTGGGTCGGCGTGGCGATGCTCGGCGCCGGCGCGCTCGCGGTGCTCGCGCTGCCGTTCCACACCCGCCCCGCGCCGCTCGATGCGACGCCTGCCCACCCCGAGGC
>JBOGYA010000388.1:0-2735 GCA_050696515.1 Solirubrobacteraceae bacterium | reverse complement strand
TCGCTCAGCTCCGCCGGCCACGGCCCCGCCTCGAAGAACACCAACTCGAGCCGATGGCCGCTCTCGCGCGCGCCGTCGAGCACCGTTTGCAGCATCGCCTCCGCGCCGCCCAGCCGCCGTCCCCACGGCATCGTGATCAGGAGACGCACGGGACACCCCCGAGCAGTCGAGTCAGACCGTCGCCGTAGAGCTCGCCGAGCACGGTCGCAGATTACCCGAGGCTCGGAGCGACCCGGGGGCGACACTCCCCAACATTTTCACATCTGCCGGGCCACGCGGGAGATAGCTTGGCCTCGCTTGGGGATGTCTTAGCCTGGCCGGTCTGTACATCAACTGTGACCGCAATGAATCACATATCCAGTCCTTCGCCACCGTCCGGGTCCTTTACCAGTCTTTCACCACTCGTTGGGCAGCTCCGCACGGCCCACGAGCCACCGGCGGAACGCTTCACCAATTTTTCACCACCAACCGAGCGTGTCAGCCTCGCCCACGACTACCTGCTGGTGATGCGGGGCGCGGAGCGCACGTTCGCCGCGATCGCCGAGCTCTACGCGCAGGCGCCGATCTTCACCTTGCTCTACGACGAGCACGGCACCGACCGGCGCTTCGCGGGCCGCTCGATCACGACCTCGCCGCTCCAGCGCCTCGGCGTCGGCCAGTCCAAGTTTCGGCGGCTGCTGCCGCTCTACCCGGCCGCGGCCGGGCGGTTGAAGCCGCCGGTGTCGGACGTGGTGCTCAGCAGTAGCAGCGCCTTCGCGCACGGCCTGCGCGCACCGGAGGGCGCCGTGCACATCTGCTACTGCTACACGCCGTTTCGCTACGCCTGGGACGAGCAGGGCTTCGCCCTCGGCGAGGTTTCGCCCCTCCTGCGCCCGCTGCTGCGCGGGCAGTTGCGCCGCATCCGCAGGTGGGACCTCTCCGCCAGCCGCCGGGTCGACGCCTACATCGCGATCTCCGAGCTCGGCCGCGAGCGGATCAAGCGCTGCTACGGCCGCGACGCCGCGGTCGTACACCCGCCGGTGGAGACCCATCGCTTCGTGCAGGGCGAACCCGGCGACGCGCTGTTGGTCGTCTCGGAGCTCGTCCGCCACAAGCGCGTGCACATCGCGCTCGAGGCGGCCCGCCGTGCACACGCGCCGATCCGGATCGTCGGCAGCGGGCCCGACCACGGCGCCCTCAGCGCGGCCTACCCCGAGGCCGAGTTCCTCGGGCGCGCCAGCGACGCGGAGCTCGTGGAGCTGTACGCAACCGCCCGCGCGGTGGTCGTGCCGAGCATGGAGGAGTTCGGCATCACGGCGGTCGAGGCTCAGGCGGCCGGGCGGCCGGTGATCGCGGCCGCCGCGGGCGGGGCGCTGGAGACGGTGCTCGACGGGCAGACCTGACGCCTTGCGGCCCTGGACGACGTCGAATCGTTCAGGCGCGCGATCGAAGGCGTCGACGGGCTCGACTTCGACCCCGCCCGCGCGATGCGCAACGCCGAGCGCTTCTCAGTGGCGGCCTTCCAGCGCCGCCTCGCGGCCCAGGTGAGCCTGTCCGCTCGCGAGCGCCCAGCCTGCCCAGCCTCAGACGGCTCGCGGGAGACCCACCGGCGCAGTCGCCCTCACCCGCGGCGCACGGAGTCGATCATGGTCGCCCACCGCGCGGCGAGCGGAGACGCCGTCTCTCTTGGGAGCATCGCCAGCGAGACGCTGCGCGAGCAGAGGAACGCCAGCCGCCGCAGCGCGCGGTAGTCGTCCATGCCCGTGTAGTCGGTCATGTTCCGCGCGAGCGGCACCGCGTGGAAGCCGAACCGGTCGGCGAGCTCGATCACGGCAGCGCGCGTGGGAACCAGCACCAGCGCGCCGTGGTCGTCCGGCTCGTCGAGGCTCGACACTTCGAAGCAGCTCGACGACGCGCGTGAGAGACCGGTGTCGAGGACGAGGATCTCGGCGTCGGCGGCCGCCATGCGCTCGAACAGCTCGACTGGCTTGGCGACGTGTTCGAGCAGCCCCAGGCACAGCACAACGTCGAAGGGCTCGCCGAAATCGTGCTCGAAGACATCACCCCGCTCGAAGCGGTAGCGGGACTCATCGACGCCCTTCGCCGCGAACACGAGACTGGCCTGGTCGATGTGCGTCTGGCGGATGTCCACGCCGAGCACGAAGTCCGCGCCCGCCTCGATCGCGTTGAGCGACCACAGCCCCGCGTTGCACCCCAGGTCGAGCACGCGCCGGCCGCGTAGTGAGCCGCCCGTCACCTGCAGGAGCGCGTCGAAGAAGTAGCGGCGCCGCTGCTCGTGCCGATTGACCCTGCCCCTGTCGAGCACCGGCGTGGTGACCCCATCGCCGAAGTCGAACCTGTAGTGCCAGCGGGGAAACTCCGCGATCCGCTCCTGCAGCTCGTGTGGCTCCACGAGGGCGATCCTACCGCCGGCCCCTACAGCCCGCGGCGCCCGAGCACGTGCGGCACCGTCGCCAGCAGGATCTTCAGGTCCTTCCACAGCGACCAGTCGGAGAGGTAGCGGTGGTCGATCGCCGCCATCTCGCCGAGCGTCGTCCGCGTGGGCCCGAGGATCTGCCAGGGGCCGGTCATCCCCGGCATCAGCTCCTGGCGCCGGCGGTGCCAGCCCGCGATGCGCTCGTCCTCCTCGACCACCAGCGGCCGGGGGCCGACGAGGCTCATCTCACCTTTGACGATGTTCAGCAGCTGGGGCAACTCGTCCAGCGCGCTGCGGCGCAAGAACCGGCCGACCCGGG
>JBOGYA010000387.1:0-2741 GCA_050696515.1 Solirubrobacteraceae bacterium | reverse complement strand
GTTGAGCCAGCCGTCGCCCAGCAGCACCCCGATCAGCACCCCCGGAATGCCCCCGTACGCAAGCCACCGCGACACGCCGAGGTCCACGGTTCCTTTGCGCAGGTGCCGGTAGCCCCCGAGCGTCTTGGTGATCGCCCCGTACGTCAGATCCGTGCCCACCGCCACCACGGGTGAGATGCCCAACACGATGATCAGCAGCGGCGTCATCAGCGACCCGCCGCCGATCCCCGTGAGGCCGATCAGGATGCCCACGCCCAGCCCAAACAGGATCACCTCGCCAGATATGCCCAGCATCAGAAAGCCCCCTCGATTCGCACGTTGTGCATCAGCTCACTGCCTCAACGTGCAAACCGCACTCGATCTTCTCCGTGCCCGCCCAGCGGCCCTCGCGGCCGCTGCCTGGCTGCGTGCAGGGTGCGCACCCGATCGAGGCGTAGTCGTGGTCGTGCAGAGGGTTGTAGGGCAGCTCGCGCTCGTGGATGCGCCGCCAGAGGTCCTTTTCGGTCCAGAACGCCAACGGGTTGTACTTCCATAGGCCCCGCGCCTCGTCGCGTTCGATCGGCTCCGCCTGCTCACGTGTGGGCGCCTGCTCGCGGCGGATTCCGGTGATCCAGCCCTCGGCGCCGTCGAGCGCCTGCTCCAGGGCGGCGACCTTCGCCTGCGAGCAGCAGTGCTCCGGCCCTGTCCAGCGGTCGCCTTCCGGAGCGCTTGCATCGAACACCTCGACGGCGATCCCGAAGCGCTCCTCAAAAGCCTTCCAGGTTTTCAGTGTCTCCTCAAACAGCACACCAGTGTCGATCGTCACGATCCGCACCCGCTCGCCGCCCTCGATCTGGAGCAGCTCGTCGAGCAGCACCGACTCCTCCTTCTGGAAGGAGCACAGCAGCACAGCTCCACCGCCGTGGCGAGTCACCGCCTCGCGCAGGGTGTCGCCCAGAGGGTGGCGCAGCCGGCCGGAGGCCGCCGAGAGGGTGGCGCAGTCGGCCGGAGGCCGGCCAGCCGGGCCCCTCGTCTCTGGACCTCCGGGCCCCTCTTTTTTAGTCACACCGCGCACTCGCCCTCGCCCCGGATCACCTGGAAGGGCACGTCGCGATTCCAGTCGATGAACTGGCCCATCGTCTCCAAGCCGAACTCCACCGGCAGCGAGAGGTCCTTCACCAGGCCCTCGAGCTCCGGCGTGCCCACGCGCTGCACGAAGGCGCCCCACTCCTCGCCCTCCTGGCGCGCGGATTCGTAGTGGCGGATCCACCGCTCGACGGCCTCCGGCACCCGCTTGGACGGCAGGCGCGCCTTCAGCCGCTGGCCGAACTGCACCTCCCCGCCTTCGAACACGCCGCCCATGTGGGGGATGTACGCGGGGATCGTGTGCTCGCCGACTTTGATCGAGGCTCCCGTGAAGCCGATCGAGGCGATGTGGTGCTGGCCGCACCCGTTCGGGCAGCCGCTGATCTTGACGTGGACGCGCCGCGTCAGCGGGTCGGAGAGGTCCATCGCCTCGATCCGCTCCTGCACCGCCTGGTTGAGGCCCATCGAGCTCGTGATCCCCAGCTTGCAGGAGTCGGTGCCCGGGCACGAGACCACGTCGCCCACTTCGCGTGAGCCCGCGTCACCCATCCCGAGCTGGCTCAGCGCGCGCCACACGTCGTAGACGCTCTCCTGCCGCACCCACCGCAGCACCACGTTCTGCTGCACGGTCGTGCGCGCGTAGCCGCCCGAGTGCTCGCGCACGATCGTCGCCAGGCCGCGGAACTGCTCGGGGGTGAGGTCGCCGCGCACCACCTTCGCCTCGACCGTCACGAAGCCCTCCTGGCGCTGCGCGCGCACGTTCGCCGCCCGCCAGCGCTCGAACTCCGAGACATCCCCGTTGGGGCTCCCGTACGTGGCGGGGGGCGCCGGCGCGGACTCACGCTCGTCGTCGAGGAACAGCCGGTGCTCGACCGAGAAGTCCCGTTCGGCCACCCACTCGCCCTGCAGCTCCTCCTCGACCTGGCGGCGCAGCTCGTCGATCCCGTACTTGTCCACGAACACCTTGATCCGCGCCCGCGCGCGGTTGGCGCGCAGCCACTCCTGGCGGTCGAAGATGCGGAACACGGCCTCGGCGATCTTCAGGTACTCGCCGTTGTCGAGCTCGACCCACTCGTACAACACCGGCGCTTTGCGCGGCATGATCGAAGTGCCCCCGCCGACCAACATCTGTGCGCCGCGCACTTCACCGCGGCCGTCGATCTCGCGGGTGCGCGCGCGGTAGGCGATGTCGTGGATTTCGGCGATCGCCCGCCCCGGCTCGCTCGCGTCGAAGGCCGTCTTGATCTTGCGCGGCATCGCCTGGGTGGTGGGGTGGCGCACGAAGTAGCGCACGTACGCGCCCGCGTAGGGGGTCATGTCGAACAGCTCGTCCGTGGCCACGCCCGCCCACGGGTCGCCGGTGACGTTGCGCACCGTGTTGCCGCAGCCCTCGCGGCTGGAGAGCCCCGCCTCGCCGAGCTCGCGGATCGCCCGCTCCGCTTCCGGCAGCGGGATGTGGTGCATCTGGATGTTCTGGCGCGTCGTGATGTGCCCCTTGTTCAGCGGCACGTACTTCTCGACCACGTCCGCGAACGCCTCCAGCTGCTCCGGGGTGATCCCGCCGAACGGGAGCTTCACGCGGATCATCTGCACGTCCGGCTGGCGCTGCCCGTAAACCCCCTGCTTGAGGCGGAACTTGATGAACTCGTCCTCGGGGGTCTGCCCCTCCAGGTACT
>JBOGYA010000386.1:0-2763 GCA_050696515.1 Solirubrobacteraceae bacterium | reverse complement strand
GCACATGCCGGCGCTGGCGAGGTGCTGGTCGTTGATCGCCGACAGCCCGAAGGCGCGGGGGGCACCTGTGTAGAGCGGGTACTCGGTGCGCGCGAGCCAGGTGAGGGGCACGCAGATCGCGGCGCTCGCCAGGCGCGTGAAGCCGAGCAGCGCAAGCCGCTCCCCGCCGGGGCGCAGGCGGGCGCGGGGCAGGGGATCGACGATCAGCCACCACAGCGCGAGGCCGGTGTAGAAGAGGGTGGCGTGCTCGAGGGCGTGCACCGTGGGGTGCTGGGCGGCGAAGTCGAAGACGCTGGGGATCGCCCACACCCAGGTGGCCACCGCCCACAGCGGGATCGCGAGCCAGGGTGAGGTCAGCTGCGCGAGCAGACGGCCGAAGCGACCGCCGGGGGCCACCGCTACCAGCGCCCCGCGGGAGAGGCCGAGTGGCAGCAGCGGGCGGCGCAGTCCGAGCACCAGCAGCGCGGGGGCGATGTCGGAGAGCAGCACGTGCTGGGCCATGTGCGCCGAGAGCAGGTAGCGATCGCCGATCGGGTCGAGCGGGGAGAGCAGCGCGATCGCGATCGCGACCAGCCCTCCCGCGTAGGGCACCCAGTGACCGGCGCCGACCGCGGAGGACCGCGCGGCGGCGCGGCGGTAGGCACGGGCGTACACCACCGCGGCGAGCCCCAGCGCGAGGATCACGATCGGGTTGAGCGTCCAGGAGCCCCAGCCGGGCACCGAGCTCATCGCGCACCCCTGAGGGCCGTAGCGCAAGTGATGGGATCGAACATGGGCGGCATCCTACCGATCCTCCCCCAGGGCCTGCTCAGCCGGCGCCATAGGAGGCCGGCGGTGGCGCTTCCCCGCGGATGGCGGCGAGCTCGCTGAGCAGCTGCGGTCCGGCGGTGCCGCCCAGCACGCGCAGGCGCGGCAGGCGGTAGGAGTCCTCGCCCGGCTGAGCCCAGCCGGGGACGACGGTCGTGGAGCCGCGATAGCCGGCGGCTCGCACGGCGGCGATCACGGTCGCGTCGTAGTGGCCGGAGGGGTAGCAGAACCAGTTGACGGGTACGTGGTAGAGGCGCTGTACTTCGGTGCGGGCGACGGCGACCTGGTAGTGCAGCGCGGAGGCGTCCAGGGTGATCAGGTCGGCGTGGCTGAAGCCCTGGGTGTCGAGCTCCCACCCGGCCGCGACGAGACCGCGGACCTGCTCAGGCGAGAGCCCTCCCTGCGCGGGTGGGAGGCCTGTGAGCTGGATGTTCTCCACGCCGGCCCACCCCAGCCGGCGCAGGATCGGCAGCGCGTTGGTGTACTGGGATTGGTAGCCGTTGTCGAAGGTGAGCACGATCGGCTTGCCCGCCGGCAGGGGCGCGCCTTCCTTCCAGTTGGCCCACAACTGGTCCATCGTCACCGCGTGAAAGCCGGCCCGCGCAAGCGCCTGCACCTGTTCAGCGAACTCTTCGGCGGGCACGTAGAGGCCCGGGAAGGGCGCCCCGGCGGGCGGAGGGTTGATGACGTGGTACATCAGGACTGGGACCGGGCCGGTATGGATGCCCGCCCGGTCCACGCCCGCCCGCCTGTTTACGGCGCTCCGGGCCGGAGTGCCCGCGGCGCCGCTCGCGGTGGTGGCTCGACGGTGTACCGGCGCACCCGAGGAGCTGCACCCGGCAAGTGCGACCACGGCAAGCACCGTGGCCGGCACCGCCGGCAGAGCTCTCGCAAGCAGGCGCGGCGCGCTCAGTTGAGGCGGCTCTTGAGCGCGCTTGCGGCGGAGAACTTGGCGGCCTTGCTCGCGGCGATGCTGATCGTCGCGCCGGTGGCGGGGTTGCGTCCCTGCCGGGCGGCGCGGTGGCTGACGCTGAACTTGCCGAAGCCGGCAAGGGCGACCTCGCCGCCGCCGGCTAGCTCGTCGGAGACCGCCTCGATCGTCGCGTCCAGCGCCTGCCGGGCCTGGCTGGGGGCGAGTCCGGTGCGCTCTGCGACCTTGTCGGCCAGATCGTTCTTCGTCATGTTGGTACTCCTCCCTCGTGTGGGATGTATTGCTTAAAGCGGACACCCTACCGTCCAACCAGGACGGCATACTTGTGCTCAAACTGAGACCTGTACGGGCGGGGGCGCCTCATGGCGCTCCCGCGCCGACACGGCGCCGGCCGATCTCCGATCGGTGGGGAGCCCTCCGGCGGCGTAGGCGGTCCACAGCGCGGCGAGCCACGCGGCGCAGGCGAGACCGACGTGGACCCACACGAGCTCGGTGGGCAGATGGGTCTCGTACTGGTCGATGCCAACCGCCCCCTGGAGGGCGAGCAGGACGCAGAGCACGGTGGTGCAGCGGCGCACGAGGGGATCGGCGCCGCGACGGCGCGCGAGCCACCACACGAGTACGGCGAGCAGGCTGAACGCGAGGGCGATCTCGGCGTGGCGGTGGATGACGAAGTCCATCGTGCCGTGCCCGTCGAAGTCCAGGCGATTGATCCGTTCCCCGGGCGAGCCTCCGGCATGGGGGCCGGCGGCGGTCGCGGCGGTCCCCGCGAAGATCGTCAGCGCCCCGAGCGCCACGAGCGCGCGGGCGGACCACACGAGCGTGCGATCGCCGCCGCGGGGGCGCTCTCCGGGCTCGTGCACGGCCCGCCAGGCAAGCCCGGCGGCGGCCACGAGGATCAGCATGGAGAGCGCGAAGTGGCCCATCACCCAGCCGTAGTCGAGCTTGCCCCGCACGGTGAGCCCGCCGAGCACGGCCTGGCCAACCACGCCGAGAGGCAGCAGCACGGCGAGCCGGGCCAGGTC
>JBOGYA010000385.1:0-2775 GCA_050696515.1 Solirubrobacteraceae bacterium | reverse complement strand
GGGGGGGGGGTTGGGGTTGGGGGTTTTGGCGGCGGGGGCGGCGGGGGATTTGGGGGTAGAGGTGGGTTCGGTGGCGGGGGCGGCGGATTCAGCGGCGGCGGCGGGGGATTCAATGGCGGTGGCGCGTCGGGCCGCTGGTAGGGGAATGTTCCAGTGAGCCCCGGGCGATTCCTGCGCCATATCCTCTCCACCCGCTGGCGCACCCGGCGGCACTTCGCGCCGCAGGTGCTTGCCCATATCGAAGGCGCCATCCGCGAAGCCGAATCGCTGCATGCGGGAGAGATTCGCTTCGTGGTCGAAGCGGCGCTCGACCTGGCGGAGCTGTCGCAGGATCTGGCGCCCCGGCGGCGGGCGCTGCAGGTGTTCGGCCAGCTCGGCGTCTGGGACACTGCGCACAACAACGGCGTCCTCATCTATCTGCTGCTCGCGGACCACGTGGTGGAAATTGTCGCGGACCGGGGAATTGCGTCCCGTGTTCCGCAGTCGGAATGGGATGCGGTCTGCCGCGAAATGGAACGGCATTACGCCGCCGGACGCTTCAGCGAGGGGTCGGTCGCGGGCGTTCGCGGAGTCGGTCGGCTGTTGTCCCGGCATTTTCCGGGCGGGCGAGGGGATGCGAACGAGCTGCCCAACCAGCCGGTGCTGCTGTAGCGCGCTGCGCTCGCGCGGCCGCGTGCTTCCCGCCCCATGTAGCCAATGGCCGACAGTGTGCTCCGTGCGTCATTGACGATGTCATAATCTTAAATCATGAAGTGTGCAGCCTTAGCGATCCGCGCCACCGTCGCGACAGCCTCGTGCGTCCTTGTAGTCGCGTGCTCCTTGCTGCACGAGCCCTGGAAGCATCACGAACGGCCACCACCGCCCACGCCGCCGCCGGCTCCGGTTGAGCCTGCGCCAACGGCCACTCAACAGTTCGATCTCGCGCCCGACCAGGACGTGGTCGGAGTGGTGCAGCTTACGACGACTTCAAAAGAAGACACCCTCACGGACATCGCGCGCCGCTTCAATGTGGGCTACGAAGAGATCCTGCGGGCCAATCCCAAGGTGGATCCATGGCTGCCCGGCGCCGACAAGGAGATTGTGGCTCCTACGCAGTTCATCCTCCCGAATGCGCCACGCGAAGGCATCGTGATCAATATCGCTGCGATGCGCCTCTTCTATTTTCCGAAGCACAAGAAGGGCGAGCCGCAGGTCGTCCTGACCCATCCTATAGGCATCGGGAAGGTTGGCTGGGCGACCCCCGAGGGGGTGACCAGGATCGTCAGGCGGCAGAAGGATCCTACGTGGCGGGTCCCGCTCTCGGTGCTCAAGGAGCACAAGGAGAATGGGGAGGTCCTGGACCGCGTCATCGGCCCCGGGCCGGACAATCCTCTGGGCAAGCAAGCCTTTTACCTGCAGTGGCCGAGCTACCTGATTCATGGGACCAACAAGCCCGCCGGTGTCGGACTGCGCTCCAGTCACGGCTGCATTCGCCTCTATCCCGAAGACATCGCGCAGCTCTTCGATATGGTGCCGATCGGCACACAGGTGCGGGTCGTGAACCAGCCTTTCGTGTTCGGCTGGCAGGACGGGCAGCTGTACATGCAGGCGTTCGACGTTCTGGAGGATGATGCGCGTGACTGGAAGAAGGCGCAGAAGAAGCTGCTGACGAGATCGCTCGCAGCCACGCTGCAGAAGCAGCTCAAGAGCCATAACGAGCAGGTCGACTGGGACCTGGTCTCGAGTCTCTCGCACTCGCCGCGGGGCGTACCGGTGGCGATCTCTGAGGCGGGCGCGAGCATCGAGCAGGTTCTCGCCGCCGCGCCCAGAGTCCAGAACCGCGTTCCGGACGGCTCCACCTGGGACGGGACGACAGATCTGCCCATGGACGAGGCCACCTTCCGGCAGGTGATTTCCGACATGGAGCCTCCGAAGCCCGGCGCAGCGCCCGGTGCACCGGGCACGAAGGGCGACCCGGCCCTGGCCCGTCCCAAAGGCGACAAGAGTGATAATGTACCGTCCTCGCCGGGGCCGGCGGTGACCTCGCCGCCGCAGCCCACCGGCACCGCTTCCAGCACCCGCCGCTAGCCGCCTTCGAGGACGACGACGATGCCCGCGCTCTCGGAGTGGCTACAGATCATGCTCGCGGAGATTGCCCGCAACCGGGAAGACGTCGAGCGCGCGCGCGCCGAAGAACTGAAGCGCGACGCTGAAACTGCCGCGCAGGTTCGGCCGTCCGCCTGCGACACGCCCCAGACACCGCGCGACACGCACCCCACATCGCACGAGACGCACCCGACACATCGCGAGACGCACCCGGCACATTGATGGATGACGACGACTCGGCACGGCTGTGCTAGAGTCCGCGGCGCCTCAGAAAATGGGATAACAAAGTGGGCGCCGTTTTCTTCACGGCGCGTTTCGCGCCGCTGCGCCGGGCTCTCCGGAATTTGACCGTCGTGATGACGGGCACGAGCCTGGCTGTTCATGCAAAGCTCAGTTTTCGCGGACCGGCGTGTAGCCGATTGCGGTCTTGCACGACCGGCGGGAGACCTGCGCGCGGCGCAGGGCAAGGTGCGCGCCGCGCATGACAATGCCTGATAGCCGTCCGTCCGGGCTCGAAGACGCAGAAAAAAGCCGTGCGGACCATGCGATCGGCCGCGTACCCACCGGCATCGCCGCCTTCGTCGGCCGCACGCTCAAGGGACCGGTCAACCGGCCCGTGGCCGTCGCGAGCTTCGCCGATTTTCAACACCTCTTCGGCGGCCTGTGGCAGCCGTCCACCGTGTCCTACGC
>JBOGYA010000384.1:0-2778 GCA_050696515.1 Solirubrobacteraceae bacterium | reverse complement strand
CCGCGCGGCCGAGCTGGTGCTCGCCGAAGACCGCCTCGCCGAGCACGTCGAACACGCGGTCCTGGGGGTCGTCCTCGTACATCGCGATCTCTTCCAGCACCACCTCGCGCTCGGCCTCCAGCTCGCCCATGCGGGGCCGCCACACCATGTCGGCGATCACGTCGAACGCGCGCTCCAGGTGCCGGTCGAGCACCCGCGTGTACACCGACGTCGCCTCCTTGTCGGTGCCCGCGTTGAGCTCGGCGCCCATCGCGTCGAAGAGCTGGTCGATCTCCTCCGAGCCGTAGCGCTCCGAGCCGCGGAACAGCATGTGCTCGAGCAGGTGCGAGATCCCCGCCTGCGCGTCGCTCTCCAGGGCGGAGCCCGCGCCGATCCAGAACCCGAGCGCGACCGAGCGCACCGCCGGCATCGGTTCGCTCACCACCCGGACGCCGGAGTCCAGGGTGGTGATGCGATGACCCTCAGCTGTGCTCAATAGCGATCGCGGTCGCGGCCGGAGCCGTGGCGGGGACGGCCGGAGCCGCGCTCACCACGCTCTCCACTGTCGCTGCGCGAGCGGTCGCGGTCGCCGGGACCACGGCCTTCGCGGCCGTTGCGAGACGGCGGCCCAGAGCGGGAGGGCCTCCCGCCTCCTCCGCCGCCGCCGGCTCCGACCGTGGCCAGCTCCTCCACCGACTTGCCCGCGATCTCCGGGTCGTCGGCGAGGCGCAGGCCGATGCGCCCGCGCTCGCGGTCCACCTCGACCACGCGCACGTTGATCTCGTCGCCCTTGTTGAGCACGTCCTCGACGCTCGCGATGCGCTCGCCGGGTGAGACGTTGGAGATGTGCAGCAGGCCGTCGGTGCCCTTCGCGAGCTCGACGAACGCGCCGAACGTGGTCGTCTTGACGACCTTGCCGAGGAACTCGTCGCCGACCTCGACCTCCTTCATCATCATGCGGATGCGCTCCGCGAGCTCGTCGGCGAGCTCGCCGTTGGCGGAGTAGATCAGCACCTGGCCCTCGTCGTTGACGTCGATCTGGGATTCGAACTCCTCCGAGAGGCCACGTATGGTTTCCCCGCCCTTGCCGATCAGCAGGCCGATCTGCGAGGGGTCGATCTGGATCGTCTGGATGCGCGGCGCGAACTGGGACAGCTGCGAGCGCGGGCCCTCGATCACCTCGGCCATCCGCCCGAGGATGTAGGTGCGCGCCTTGTGCGCCTGGGTCAGCGCGTCGCGCAGGATCTCGAACGTGACGCCCGAGATCTTGATGTCCATCTGCAGCGCGGTGATGCCGCGCTCGGTGCCCGCCACCTTGAAGTCCATGTCCCCCAGGTGGTCCTCCACGCCGGCGATGTCGGTCAGCACGACGTACTCCTCACCCTCCTTGATGAGGCCCATCGCGATGCCCGCCACCGGGCGCTTCAGCGGCACGCCCGCGTCCATCAGCGACAGCGAGGAGCCGCACACCGAGGCCATCGAGGAGGAGCCGTTGGACTCGAAGATGTCCGACACCACGCGCACGGTGTAGGGGAACTCCTCGATCGAGGGCACCATCGGCACGAGCGCCCGCTCGGCCAGCGCGCCGTGGCCGATGTCGCGACGCTTGGGGCCGAGACGGCCGGCCTCCCCGACCGAGAACGGCGGGAAGTTGTAGTGGTGGAAGTAGTACTTTTTGGTCTGTAGCCCGAGTGTGTCCAGGCGCATCTCCTCCTTGAGTGTGCCGAGCGCCGCGACGCTCAGAGCCTGGGTCTGCCCACGGGTGAACAGCGCCGAGCCGTGCGTGCGCGGCGTGACGCCCACTTCGATCGAGATGTCGCGGATCTCGTCCTCCGCACGGCCGTCGGGGCGCTTCTTGTGCACCGCGATGCGCTCGCGGATGATCGCCTTCTCGAGCTTGCCGAAGGCGAGCTGCGCCGCGGCACGGCTGGCCTTCGCCTGCTCCAGCGCCTCCTCGCCGGCGCCCTCGGGCGCCGCCGGGGCGTACTGCTCGAGGATCGCCTGCTCGACCGCGTCGGTCGCGTCCTGGCGCTCGAGCTTGTCCACGACCTGGGTGGCCGCGTCCAGCGCGCTCCCGTGCGAGCCGCGGATCGCCGCGAGCAGCGACTCGTCCACGACGGGCGGCTGCACAGCGACCTTCTCCTTGCCCACCCGCTGGGCGAGCTCGCGCTGCAGCGCGCAGATCTTCTTGATCTCGGAGTGCGCGATGTCGAGGGCGTCGAGGATCTCCGCCTCAGAGATCTCGTTCGCGCCGGCCTCCACCATCAGGATCGCGTCCTCGGAGCCGGCCACCACTAGGTCGAGGTCGGAGGTGTCCTCGCCCCCGGCGCCGGGCAGCTGCTCCTCGGAGGGGTTGACCACGAAGTTACCCGCGACCTTGCCGATCCGCACCGCGCCCACGGGGCCGGCGAACGGCACCTCGGAGATCATCAGCGCCGTGGAGGCGCCGTTCATTGCGAGGATGTCGTACGGGTGCTCGCGGTCCACCGATAGCGGGATCGCCACCAGCTGGGTCTCGCGGTTCCAGCCCTTCGGGAACAGCGGCCGTAGCGGCCGGTCGATCATGCGCGCCGTCAGCGTCGCCTTCTCGCCCGAGCGCCCCTCGCGCTTGAAGAACGAGCCGGGGATCTTCCCGGCCGCGTACATCCGCTCCTCCACGTCCACCGTCAGCGGGAGAAAATCTACGTCGCGGGGGTTGCCCGCGGTTGCGGTCGCAAGGACCATCGTGTCGCCCTGGCGGACGACCACTGCGCCGGAGGCCTGCTTGGCCATCCTGCCGGTCTCGAAGGAGATTTCGCT
>JBOGYA010000383.1:0-2793 GCA_050696515.1 Solirubrobacteraceae bacterium | reverse complement strand
CCATCGGGGTCTTCCAGTTCGAGTCCGAGGGGATGCGCGAGGCGCTCAAGAAGGTCCGCCCCGACGAGTTCAACGACCTCGTCGCGCTCGTCGCGCTCTACCGGCCCGGAGCGATGGACCAGATCCCGGTGTACGCCAAGGGCAAGCGCAACCCCGAGACGATCGCCTACCCCGACGAGCGCCTGCGCGGCATCCTCGAGTCCTCCAAGGGCGTGATCCTCTACCAGGAGCAGGCGATGCAGATCGCCAAGGAGCTCGCCGGCTTCTCCGGCGCCAAGGCGGACGACCTGCGCAAGGCGATCGGCAAGAAGAACCGTCAGGCGATGGCCGCCCTGAAGCCCGAGTTCGTGGAGGGCTGCCGCGCCTCGGACACCAGGCCCGAGGTGATCGAGTTCCTCTGGCAGACCAACGAGAAGTCCGCGGACTACTCCTTCAACAAGTCCCATGCCGCGTGCTACGCGCTGATCGCCTACCGCACCGCCTGGCTGAAGGCCAACTACCCCGCGGAGTACATGGCGGCGCTGATCTCCTCCGTTATGTCGACCAAGGACAAGGTGCCCTTCTTCGTGGCCCGCTGCGAGGAGATGGGGATCGAGATCCTGCCCCCCGACGTGAACCTCTCAGACCACGAGTTCACCGTGGAGGCGCCGGAGCACGCCGGCAAGACGAAGGCGGGGGCGGAGAGCTCGGTCGGCAACATCCGCTTCGGCCTGGACGCCGTCAAGGGCGTCGGCTACCAGGCCGTGGAGGCGATCAAGCGCGCGCGCGAGGAATCGGCACCCCCCCACCCGGGCGGGGGTCCATTCACTTCGCTGTGGGACTTCTGCGAACGTGTGGACAACCGCACCGTCAACAAGAAGGCGATCGAGGCGCTCATCAAGTGCGGCGCGCTCGGCTCCACCGGGGCGACCCGCAAGGGGATGCTCGCCGTGCTCGAGCAGGCCCAGTCGGCCGGGCAGAAGGCCCAGCAGGACGCCCAGATCGGCCAGGGCTCGATCTTCGATCTCGACGGCGTAGGCGCGGACGGCGGGGCGCCCGGACTCGCCGGCGGCGGCCAGCCGGGCGGTGGCCCCAGTCCTGGTCACGCATCGAGGGGTGAGTGGGGACTGAACCACCTGCCGATCCCCACGGAGGAGTTCGAGCAAGCCGAGCTGCTGGCCGCCGAGAAGGAGGCGATCGGGCTGTTCGTCTCAGCCCACCCCCTCAAGCCCGTGCGCGAGGCGCTGCGCGCCCGCGCCGACTGCCCGCTCGCCGCGCTCTCAGAGCGGCGCGACAAGGATTGGGTGACCGTCGGCGGGATCGTCACCGAGTCCAAGCGGATCCGCACACGTAACGGCAACCACATGGTGTTCGCCACCCTCGACGACCTCGAGGGTTCCGTGGAGATGCTCGTGTTCGGCAAGGCGCTCGCCGAGCACGAGGCGGTGCTCGCCGTCGATCAGGTGGTGATGGTGCGCGGGCGCGTCGACCACAAGGAAGCCGGCAAGACCTGCCTGGTGGTGCAGTCCGCCGAGACCTTCGCACCCAGCGAGCAGGAGCAGGCGGACGCCAGAGCGGCCTCGGCGCGCGCAGCGGCGCCGGCGCGGCCGGTGTGCCTGCGGATCGACGCCACCAAGCTGCCGGCCAGCGTGATCGACGAGCTCAAGCACGTGATCGGCAACTTCCCCGGCACGGCGGAGGTGGTGCTCGAGATGGGCCCCCGGCGCCTGCGCCTCGGGGAGGCCTACCGGGTGCAGCCGACGCCGACGCTGCGGGCCGAGCTGGAGCAGGTACTCGCCCCCGCCTGTTTAGCCGTGGCCTGAGGGCCGTGGACACGGCGCATACCGGCGTCCTCGCTCGCTCGCGTGCATAGCACGCCACGCTCCCTGCGTCCTTGGTCTGCTTGGTCCACGGCCCTCAGGGGGCGTTGTGCGGGCCTACTTGCGCGCAGTGCGTCTGCGCCGCGCCTGCAGCCCACGCTTGCGCAGGGCCATCGCCAGCGCGACCTCCGCGGCTGTCGGACCGTCGCCGCCGGGGGTCTCCAGTACGCAGGGCAGCCCCTCGAAGGGGGCGGCCGCGAGAAAGGTCGCGCAGCCCCGCTCTCCGAGCTCCCCCTGCCCGACGTTGGCGTGGCGGTCGCGGTTCGAGCCCAGCGCGCCCTGGGAGTCGTTGAGGTGCAGCGAGCCCAGGCGCTCCAGGCCGATCCTCTCGGAGACCTCCTCCAGCAGGGCGTCCATCCCCGCGGGGGTGCGGATGTCATAGCCGGAGGCGTAGAGGTGGCAGGAGTCGAGGCACACCCCCAGCCGCTCACCACACCCGGCGGCGTCGATCAGGTCGGCGAGCTCCTGCACCGAGCGCCCGAGAGTGCCGCCGGCGCCCGCGGTGTTCTCCAGGTGCAGCGCGCACCCCTCGCTCTCCGAGAGCGCCTCGCGAATCGTGACCCCCGCGCGCGCGACCGCCTCCCCGACGTCGCCCGTCTTCGCGGAGCCGGGGTGCAGCACCACCCCGCTGGCCCCGATCTGCTGCCCTACGCGCAGCGAGTGGGTCAGCGAGTGAAGCGTTTTGGCGCGGATGTCGGGGTCCTCGGAGGCGCAGTTCAGCAGGTACACCGCGTGGATCAGCACCGCTTCGATCGGGCTCGCGGCGAGCGCCTCTCCGAACGCGGCGACGTCCTCCTCGCGGTAGACGGTGGGGCGCCACATGCGGGGCGACTGGTTGAAGATCTGGATCGCGTGGCAGCCGCGCTGCACCCCGCGCTCCACGGCGTTGGGCAGACCGCCTGCCGGTGAGACGTGCGCTCCGATTAGCATGGCG
>JBOGYA010000382.1:0-2804 GCA_050696515.1 Solirubrobacteraceae bacterium | reverse complement strand
CAACCAATGCCGTCGGTTCCCTTGCAAGTGTCACGAACGCTGCTCCCAGGAGAAGCCGCGCACGGCGAAGTACAGCCCGAGCACGGCCCACAGCCCGATCACGGCGAGCGCATCGAGGTTATCGCTCAACCCGCTGCCGCCGAGCATCGCCCCGTACAGCCCGTCGATCAGGTGCACGAGCGGGAGCGCTTCGGCGATGTTGCGCACGAACGCGGGCGCGCTGCTGTTGTCGAACACGTAGAACGAGACGAACACGACCGGCAGGAACACCGCGTTGACGTAGGCGGCCGTGGACTCGAAGTTGGGGATCACGTGGGCGAAGGCGACGCCCAGCGCCGCGAAGCAGACGACGCCCGCGACCGTGAACACGACCAGCTCGTCCCAGTGCCGCGGCCAGCCGATCCCGAAGAACAGCCGCCCGGCGAGCACGACGATCGCGATCTGCAGCGCGGTGTTGGTCACCGCGTTCGCGGCGACGCCGCCGAAGTAGGAGCCGGTGGGCAGCGGGGTGCCCCTGATCCGCTTCAGCACGCCGCGCTCGCGCAGGAAGACGATGTTGTAGGCCAGCGCGGTGAACGTCGTCGACATCACGCTCATCCCCGCGATCGCGGGCACGAGCCGGTCGAGGTCGTGCTGGTTGCCGTGCAGGATCGCCCCGCCCGCGGCGAGGAACAGCAGCGGCAGCAGGAAGTTGAAGAACGCGGCGGAGGGGTTGCGCCAGAACATGCGCCGCTCCAGGCGGTACTGGCGCCAGGAGAGGGCGAGGGCCTCAGACACGGCCGGCCTCCCGGGCGCCGGGCTGACTGTGCGGCGCGCGGGTCTCGCTGTGCGCGGGCGGACCCGGCGGCACGGGGGGCTCGACATCGGCGGTCAGCTCCAGGTAGACGTCCTCGAGCGTCGGCAGCCCCACGCTCAGATCCTCCAGGCGCTCCCCGCGCGCAAGCGCCGCGCCGGTGAGCTGGTGCAGCAGGCCGGTGGGATCGTCGGTCTGGCGCTCGACCAGCTCGCCCGTGGCGTCGCGGTAGGCGATCCGGTACTGAGTCCCGCCCGCCCCCGTGCCGGGTGGGTGGGCGCCGGGTGGGTGGGCGCCCAATTCCCGCGGAGGCCCGACGGCGAGCACGCGCCCGTCCTTGAGGATCGCTACACGGTCGGCGAGCGCTTGCGCCTCGTCAAGGTAGTGGGTGGTGAGCAGGATGGTCTTGCCGAGCGCGCGTAGCGAGCGGATCGTCTCCCACGCGGCGCGGCGGGCCTCGGGGTCGAAGCCGGTGGTGGGCTCGTCAAGGAAGATCAGCTCGGGGTCGCCGATCAACGCGAGCGCGAAGTCCAACCGCCGCAACTGCCCCCCGGAGAGCGTGCGGCAGCGCGCATCGGCCTTCTCCCGGAGTCCCACCAGCCCCAGCACCTCCTCGACCTCGCGGGGGTGGGGGTAGAGGCCGGCCCAGTGGCGCAGGGTCTCGCGCGGGGTGATGTAGCTGTAGACGCCCCCCGACTGCAGCACGATCCCGATGCGCCGGCGCAGCTCGCGCGGCCGGCGGCCGGGGTCGTAGCCGAGCACCGCGACCTCCCCGCCGTCGCGCGCGCGGTAGCCCTCCAGGATCTCGACGGTGGTCGTCTTGCCGGCGCCGTTGGGCCCGAGCAGCCCGAACACCTCTCCGCGCCGCACCGCGATGTCGATTCCGCGCACGGCCTCGTACCCGCCGTAGCGCTTGCGCAGGTCGTGCACCTCGATCGCGGGGCCGGGGTCGTCCACGGTCCAATCATTCCATGGAGCGGCGGATGTCAGAGACCTTGCGGTAGAGCCGTAGGGGGTTCTCGGGAGTGTCGAGGAAGCCCCGCCGGCGGTAGAACGCGGCGGCGCGGTCGTCGATCGTATCGACCACGACGAGCCGCGCGGCGACGGTGTCGCTCGCGGCGACCGCGAGCCGCAGCGCCTCGGCGAGCAGGCGGCTGCCCAGCCGTTCGCCCTGATGGCGGCGGTCGACGGCGAGGCGGGCGATCAGGATTGTGGGGACCGGGTATCGCGGCATCCCGCGCGCGTGCCGCCGGGGCGCCTCCTCACGGCGCACCGAGCCGGTGGTGAGGCTCACGTAGCCGGCGACGGTGCGGCCTTCGAGCGCGAGGTATGTCCGTGCGAGGTCTGCGCGGTGGCTTGCGAGCGCATGGTCGAGGAGCCACGCGTTGAGCTCCTGGCGGCCGCAGTCGAAGTCCGTCAGGTCGTGATCGGCGCCCAGCCGGGCGAGCTGTGGGTCGTCGCTCACTCGTGCGCGAGGTGGGGCAGCTGGAACAGCTCGCGCATCTCCGGTACCACCTCGCCGGGGGCGTCGAGCGCGGCGGCGAACCGCTCGAAGGCGCGATCGCTCATCACGAGGTGGCGGCGCTCGTCCAGCAGCTCACGCGCGCGCTCCTGGGCCGCGTCGAGCAGGAACCCTGTCACGGTCTGCCCGTTGAGGGTCGCGGCCTGCCGGATCAGCGTGTCCTGCGCATCGGTGACGCGCACGTCGATTCGACGGGAGCGGGGACCTGCGGTGGCGGACATGGGGGCTCCTCCTTGGAGTATTTAGTCCTGACATTGTACACACACTGCCGGGTGCTGTGGGCGGCTGCCCGAGGCGACCTGCGGCTGGATGTTGTATAATGCTACAACGATGCTGACGGTCCCACAGGTTGCCAAGCGCACAGGGCGCAACCCCGAGACGATCCGCCGCTGGATCCGCCAGGGCAAGCTGCGCGCGAGCAAGGTCGGCACCCAGCACGTGATCGAGGAGCGGGATCTCGAGGCGCTGGGACTCGGCCCATATCCGGAC
>JBOGYA010000381.1:0-2820 GCA_050696515.1 Solirubrobacteraceae bacterium | reverse complement strand
GAGCTCTAGCGGCTCGTGGGCACGATCCATCAGAACCAGTTCAAGCCGCAGCTGGACCGCCAGTGGGCCTACCTCGTGTACGCCGGGCTCTGGTGGGAGCCCCTGCGCGGCGACCTCGACGCCTACATGGACTCCGTCAACGAGCGCGTCACCGGCACCGTCGGCCTGAAGCTCTACAAGGGCTCCGCGCGCGTGGTAACCCGCGAGTCCCCCCACGCCGTCTACGACGCCCGGCTCGCCTCCTTCTCGGAGTCCGGAGGCCTCTTCTCCCAAACCGCCTCCCCGGGCTTCATCGAGCTCTTCTCGCTACAGTCGCGCATGGCTTGGCGGCTGCGCCACCGGGAGTAGCCGCCGCGGAGAACCGTCCGAGTCGGGCCGTACTCTGCAAGGCGGTGATCCCCGAGGAAGGCCAAGCGCCTCACGAGCGCCCTCCGCGGGAGGGGGAGCGCGACGTGCTGGCTGAGCGCCGCGCTCGCCGCGCCTGGCTCAGCAGCCCGGCTCTCGCCCGCCGCGCCGAGACGGCCGAGGCCACGGCGCGCACGCTGGAGGCCCACCTCGCCGACCTGCGCCGCCGCCAACTGGAGGTCGAGCGCGAGCGCGAGCTCGCCGCCGTGCAGCTCGCCGCGCGCGAGCTCGAGCTGCGCCGGGTCAAGCAGCGCGAGTACGCCGAGCAGCAGTTGCGCGTCGAGGCCGAAGAGGCCGCCGTCCGCCTGCGCGGCGTCCACCGCGCCGAGCTCGACCGGGCGCAGCGGCGCGCCGAGGAGGCCCACGCCGCCGCGCGGCACTCCGAGGAGCAGCGCGATGAGCTCGCTGCGCGCCTGGTCGGGGTGGGCGAGAGCTGTGCTCGCCTGCAGCGAAGCGTCGCTGCGCTGCAGAGCGTCGCCGCCGCGCTGCGTACCACGCTCGAGCGCGACCACCTCGCCGCGCAGGCCCGCATCCGCGAGCTGGAGGGCGAGCTCGCGCTCGCCCGCGCCGCGGAGCCTGTTCGCCCCGCCGCTCGGCCCGCAGCAGAGGGCGCTGTCAGGCGCGAGGAGATGGCCGGTGCGCTGGCCGCTGCCGTCGAGCGCCTGCGTGCGCGCGCGTCCACGGTTGGCGGGGAGCAGGAGGGCGGGAGGGCAGCCGAGGAGCCGGTGGAGCAGGCGGCGGCGCGTGCTCCGCAGCCTGACGCTCGCCCGCCGGAGGTTCCCACCGTGATCGTGGTGCCGCGCCTGTTTCCGTCCCCGGGGCACCACGCAGCTCGGTTCGCCCCGGCCATCCGGCGCGTGGCGGCGCGGCTGACGCGGTGGGCCGACCGCGCCCAGGACCGCGCCAGCTAGCCGCCCGGCTCTCCGCCGCTCCCGAGCCTAAGATCCCTCCGGTGTCCAAGTCCCTCTGCGCCCATCTGCACGTGCACTCCGAGTACTCCCTGCTCGACGGCGCCTGCAAGATCGAGGCGCTCGCTGAGCGCGCCGCCCAGTTCGAGCAGCCGGCCCTGGGATTGACCGACCACGGCGTGATGAACGGCGCCGTGGAGCTGCACAAGGCGTGCGCAAAGCACGGCATCAAGCCGATCGTCGGCTGCGAGATCTATCTCGTGGAGGACCACACGACGTCCACCGTGGGTGGGTCCGATCGGGGATCCGAGCCCTCCCGTCGAGTCGAGCGCAACCACCTCACGCTGCTCGCCGCTGACGACACCGGCTACCGCAACCTCGTCAAGCTCTCCTCCGCGGGTTTCCTGGAGGGCCTGCAGCGCGGCAAGCCGACGGTCGATCTCGAGCAGGTCGCCCGCCACTCTGAGGGCGTGATCGCGCTCACCGGCTGCCTCGCCTCCCGCTTCTGCCAGCGCCTCACCGAAGACCGCCCCGGCGACGCGCGCGCCCACGCGGACGAGCTGCTTGGGATCTTCGGTCCCGAGAACGTGTACTTCGAGCTGCAGAAGAACGGGCTCGCCGCCCAGGAGAAGTGCAACGAGGGGATCGAGCGCATCGCGCGCGAGGTCGGCGGGCGGCTGGTGGGCACCGGCGACGTGCACTACCTGCGCCGCGAGGACTACGACCACCACACCGCGCTCCTGTGCGTGCAGACCAAGAGCACGATCGCCGCCCCCAAGCTCACCTTCGACACCAACGAGTTCTACCTGCGCGACAGCGCGCAGATGGCCGAGTCCTTCGCGCAGTGGCCCGAGGCGATCGCCAACACCCTGGAGATCGCCGAGCGCTGCTCGGTGCAGATCGAGCTCGGCAAGCAGCTGATCCCGAGCTTCCCGACCCCCGAGGGGGTTCCCGAGGGCGAGTACCTGCGCGCCCGTGTAGAAGCAGGGCTGCGCGTCCGCTACGGCGACCCGCCGCCGGCACAGGCGCTCGAGCGCATGGAGATGGAGCTCGGCGTGATCGAGCGTATGGGCTTCAACGCCTACTTCCTGATCGTGTGGGACTTCGTCAAGTACGCCAAGGAGAACGGCATCGCCGTCGGCCCCGGGCGCGGCTCCGCGGCCGGCTCGATCGTCTCCTACTGCCTGCAGATCACCGACGTGGACCCACTGCGCTACGAGCTGCTGTTCGAGCGTTTCCTGAACCCCGAGCGCGTCTCGATGCCGGACATCGACATCGACTTCTCCGTGCGCGGGCGCGAGCGCGTGATGCGCTACGTGACCGACAAGTACGGGCGCGAGTCGGTCGCGCAGATCGTCACCTTCGGCAAGATGCTCCCCCGCGCCGCCACCCGCGACGCGGCGCGCGTGCTCGGCTACGACTACGGCGCGGGCGACCGCCTGGCGAAGCTGATCCCCGACCCGATCATGGGCCGCGCGCCCTCCTTCCAGGAGTGCCTGAAGGCCGG
>JBOGYA010000380.1:0-2824 GCA_050696515.1 Solirubrobacteraceae bacterium | reverse complement strand
CTTCCGGGGTCGCCGACCAGGGCCAGATCTCGAAGCTGCTGGTGCGCCTGGAGCACCTCGGTCTGATCCACAACGCCGGCGCCGGTCCCGCGAGCGGCGAGCCGAACGTCTGGAGCCTCACCCCCAAGGGCAAAGAGGTCGAGCGCACGATCCGCCGGCAGGCCGCGCCCGCTACGAGCTCTGACGCAGGGGTATGTTGGAGATGACCGCAAGGGCGCGGTGCCTCCGCGCCCGTGGCGGCGCAGAGCATAGGAGGGTTGTCCGCACGTCCGTTGCGAGGGCTCCGTACACAAGGGGGACTTGACAACGCCGTCCCGGATGTCTATAGTGGCCTTGCCATGCACCCAGAGCGTGGGTGCGGAGCAGGGTTTCGAACATAGGATCGGGTCTGGGCCGGGCCGCCTTGTGGCCGGCCTGTGATGGGACTGACAGGGTTCGCTTGGGAGAGGGGCCGGGTCATTTCGGTGAGGGAGTTGGTTTTCGCGTGAGTTCGAGAGGGACATACGTGTCGAGCACGCTTGCGACCCCGCGTGGGGCCGTTGCTAGATGCATCAGCAGCCTGATGCATCTCTCTCTCTCTCTCTCTCTCTTCGGCTTGGCGACTAGCCGGTAGGGCACCTCGCCGCGCGGCTTCGCGCCGCTTCGCACCGTCCCGCGCGGGGGAAGGAGCTCGTTTGGTCGCGAGCGGCCCGGTACGCCGGGCGAACGCCGTCGACGAGGTCTGTCACCCGCGTGTAGAGCAGGACCGCTCGCCTGGTCATCCAACAACGTATGTCCGGCATGCCCACCGCGTGCGGCCGGGCCGCGCGCGGGGCGGCGCAGCCATGACGTCCCTTCGAGAGGAGATTCGATGAGTAAGTCATTGCGCCGCCGCGAGGCTGGGCTCGCGCTGATGCTGTGCGTGGCGTTCGCTGCTGCGCTGCTCGCCACCGCGGTCCCCGCGCTGGCCGAAACATGCCCAAACGAAGAATTCCGCACCGGCTCCGCCGCCCATCTACCCGACTGCCGCGCGTACGAGCTCGTGACGCCGCCGTTCAAGGAGGCCTCCCTGGCCGCCATCAGGGGCAGCATTCCGGTAGGTGGCTTTGGCTTGGCGGGGGTGTCGGCCAGTGGCTCGCGTGTGGATGTGGTTTCGCTGGGCGACTTTGGGGACGCCCAAAATGGCCTGCAATTTGACACCTACCAGCTGACGCGGACCGAATCCGGTTGGGGTGAGGTCAACATCGATCTCCCCGCCTCGCCTTTCATCGAACAGGAACCCCTCTATACGACGCCGGAAATGGACGCGACGCTGTATGAAGCGCGCACGGCCGAGCAGCCGCTGAAGGCCAAGGACTTCTGGCTGCGCGAAGCGGACGGTGTGCTGCGTGACATCGGGCCGTTCGAGCCTCCGGCGGACACGGAAGGACCAACCGGCCCCGGCGGTCAGGGGTCGGTACAAGCGTTCTATGGTGGCTTTTTCATCAGCGCGTCGAAGGACCTTTCGCATGTGCTGTTCACAAGTGAAGTCTCCTGGCCGGGGGATGAAGCCTACGGCGCGGCCGGCGGCAGCCTCTATGAGTACCTCGTGGGGCGGGGTGGCCCTCCGGTACCGGTCGGTGTGGAACCCGGGGGGGCCTACTGCCCGGCCACGTTCCCCGCCTTCGATGGCATCTCGGCGGATGGCTCGACGGTGGTCTTCACCTGCGGAGGGCAGATCTTCGCGCGGATCGACAATGGTGAAGCGGGTGCGCGGACGGTCGCGATCTCCGAGCCCTCCGCCGCGGATTGCTCGGCGTGCGATACGAGCGCGGGTGTGCGCGCCGAAGCGGAATTCGGCTCGGTCTCGGCGGATGGGTCGAAGATCGTCTTCACGACGACGCAGCCGCTGTTGGGCGGCGATCAGAGCAGGAACGTCTACGAGTATGACTTCGGCGCGCCGCAGGCGAGCGCCGGCGATCCGGATGGCAGGATCGTGCAGGTCTCCGGCGGCAGTTGGGGCCCCGGAGGAGCACAGGTCCAGCTTGGGCTGCGGTCCAGTGCGACCACAATCGAATTCTCGCGGGGGATCATCGTCTCCGAAGACGGCTCGCACGTGTACTTTGTCGCGGAAGGCGCTCTTGGCGGCGCCGTGAACCGTCAGGGGCAGTCGCCTCAGGAAGGCAGCGTGAACCTGTATGTGTTTGAGCGTGACGCGCAGTTTCCCGCTGGGCGCCTCTCGTTCATTGCAGTCGTACAGATTTCAAGACCAGGAAGACCAGGAGAACAGGCTCCGTCCACGACGCCCGATGGCCGGTTTTTCGTGTTCGCGAGCTCGACGGACCTCACGCCTGGCGATACGAGCACCGCGCGGCAGGTATTCGAGTATGACGCGCAGACGGGCGAACTGGTGCGCTGCTCGATCGGCCAGGACGGGTTCAACGACAACGGCAACACCGATATCTTCGACTCTCGACTACCCTGGGAAGAAATGAAGGTAACTGACAGGATGCCGCGGGCCGTTGTGCCGCTGGCGGTATCGAACGACGGTGCGTACGTGGTGTTCCAGAGCGCCGACGGGTTGACGCCTGGAGCGCTGAACGGTGCGACCAACGTCTACGAGTATCACCATGGCAATGTGTATCTGATCTCCGACGGGCTGTCGAGCGCGAGTGTCGAAGGCATGTCGCCTTCGGGCGATGACATCTACTTCGAAACGGAAGATCAGCTCGTGCCGCAGGACCTCGATACGGAGGGGGATACGTATGACGCGCGCGTGAATGGCGGCTTCCAAGCGCCGGTGTCGCTGCTGCCGTCCTGCACGGGCGACGCTTGCCAGGGAGAGTTGAGTGGCGCGCCGGTGCTG
>JBOGYA010000379.1:0-2832 GCA_050696515.1 Solirubrobacteraceae bacterium | reverse complement strand
ACGTTGAGGGCACGAGGCGGGTGCTCGAGCTCGCGGAGCGCTGCGATGCGCGCGGCGGTCTGCGGCGCCTCTCCCACATCTCCACGGCGTACGTCGCCGGTGAGCATCGGGGGAGCTTCAGCGAGGACGACCTCGACGTGGGCCAGCGCTTCCGCAACGCCTATGAGCAGTCGAAGTTCGAGGCGGAGCGTCTCGTCGCTCGCGCGCGCGGCGGGCTGCCAATCACGGTGCTGCGCCCAAGCATCGTCGTCGGGGAGCGTGGCAGCGGCTGGACAGCGTCGTTCAACGTGCTCTACTGGCCGTTGCGGGCGTTTGCGCGCGGCGCCTATGTGGCGCTGCCCGCACGCCGTAACGCGCCCGTGGACGTGGTGCCGGCCGACTATGTCGCCGACGCGATCCTGCACCTCAGCCAGGCTCGCGAGGCGGAGGGCGCCACGTTCCATCTCACCGCGGGGACGCATACGAGCAGCGTGGGTGAGCTCGTCGGGCTCGCGACGGCGTTCTTCAAACGCCCGGCGCCGCGCCTGCTCGATCCCTCGGTGTATCGGCGCGTGGTGCACCCGCTGCTGATGCGCTCCAGTCGCGATCAGCGCTACCGGAGGGCGCTCGAGCGCAGCGAGATCTTCTTCCCGTACTTCGCGGCGCGAGCCGTATACGACGACCGCCGCTGTCGCGTGGCGCTGTGCGGGAGCACGATCGCGCCCTCGCCGCTGCGCGACTACTTCGACCGGTTGGTTGAGTTCGCGCTCGCCGCCGAGTGGGGACGGCGGCCCATACCCCGCGCCCACACCGTCAATGGGCCTCCGGCGCCCCTCTCTGATGGGCCTCCGGCGCCCCGCTCCGGGGCAAGGCCGGCGGCAGGGGCCCACTCAGCTCCAATGGTGCTCGCAGGATGACCAGTGCTCGCCTGTCGGCGCTCGACGCGTCGTTTCTCTCGGTGGAGACCCCCACCGCGCATATGCACGTGGGCTGGGTCGCGGTGTTCTCACCGGACGCCGACGGCCGCCTGCCGAGCTTCACCCAGCTTCGCGATCACATCGAGCGCCGCCAGGCGCGCGCGCCGCGCTACCGCCAGAAGCTTGCATCCGTGCCGCTCGGCCTGCACTCGCCGGAGTGGGTCGACGATCGGGCCTTCTCGGTCGATCGTCACGTCTATTGGGCTCCGGGCCCGCTGCACGAGCTGGTCGACGAGGTGATGTCGATACCGCTGCGCCGCGACCGGCCGCTGTGGGAGATGTGGGTCTGCGAGCACGCGGGAGACCGGCGGTTTGCGATCGTCGGCAAGACCCACCACTGCATGGTCGACGGTCTCGCGGCGGTTGAGCTCGCCTCGCTGCTGCTCGATCCCACACCGGAGCCCCCCGCCTGCGAGCTCGAAGGCTGGCGCGCTGAGCCGGAGCCCGACGGAGTGCGCCTGTTAGCGCGTGGAGTGCGCGACCTCCTCGGCGAGCAGCTCGCCCTGTTGCGCTGGCCGCTGCGCGCCGTCGCGTCGCCTTCGCGTGCGGTGTGCGAGCTCGCCAGCGGCATCCCGCGCGTGGCGCGGGCGCTCGAGCACTCCCTGCAAGCCGCCCCCGCGAGCTCGCTCAACAAGCCGCTCTCGCCGCGGCGCAGCCTGGTGTGGACGCAGCGTCCGCTCGATGACCTGCGCAGAGTCAAGCGCGCGCACGGGACGACCGTCAACGATGTGCTGCTCGCGGCGGTGGCGGGCGGAGCGCGCGCGTTCTTCGACCGGCACGGGGAGGAGCCGGTCTCGCTCAAGGCGATGGTCCCCGTCAGCGTCCGCGACGAGCGCGACGTGCTCGGCAACCACGTCTCGTTCGCGTTTGCGGAGCTGCCCTGCAAAGAGCCCAACCCGGTTCGTCGTCTGCAGCTCGTGCACGCACTGATGACCCGGCTCAAGCACGACTGTGAGCCCGAGGGCGCGGACCTGGCGTTCAAGGCCGCCGAACACACGCCCGGTGTCGTGCAGCACGCAATCTCCCGGATCTTCGCCAGCCCGCGCACGTTCAACCTCGTCGTCTCCAACATTCCCGGTCCGCCGCAGCAGATGTACATGCTGGGCTGTCCGCTCGAGGCCGCCTACCCCGTGGTCCCGCTCGCCGATCGCCACGCGCTCTCGGTCGGCATGACGAGCGTGGGCGACCGCGCCTGCTTCGGGGTCTACGCCGATCGTGAGGCGATACCCGACGCGAGGCACTTTGCACGCGACATCGACGCCGCGATCACCGAGCTGCTAGCCGCTGCGCCCTAAGCGATGACGCCCACCGGACTGCCCATCCCCACGCCGCTGCGCTCCTCCGCCCGCCGCCTGCTCCACTCGGGGCTCCTCGAGGCGCTCGCTGCGCCCCACGGCGTCGAGGGCTACCTCGAGCTCGTCCGTTCCCCGCGGTCACTGGGTAATCCGCTGGCGGAGCTGATCGCGGCTCGGCGCCGGAGCGCTGGCAGCAGCGGTGGCCGTACGTCGCAGAGCCTCCTGGCGCCCACGGTGTCGAGCAGCGGGGACGGGACCGGGGGCAGCGTGGGCTTCGTGCGCTCGGGCAAGCGCGCGCGCAATGACGGCCGCTCGCTGCTCGAGCAGGCCGAGCGGGCCGGCCTGCAGCCCCAGTTCGGCTGCCGCATGGGCATCTGCCGAATCTGCACAACCCGCAAGCTCTCGGGCAGCGTCCGCAACGTCCTCAGCGGCGAGGTCTCAGACGCCGGGGACGAGAACATCCAGCTGTGCGTGTCGGTACCCGTCGGTGACGTGGAGCTCGCCCTCTAGTCAGGAGGCAAACGATGAACATTTTTATGCCGTTTCAGGAAGGCAGCGCCACATGTGGCGCTGCCCCGACC
>JBOGYA010000378.1:0-2841 GCA_050696515.1 Solirubrobacteraceae bacterium | reverse complement strand
GGGTGTCGGCCGGAGGGCCACCCTCCGGCCCAGTCCCCGCACACTCATGCGCGGGGTGCCGACCAATCCCTACCAAGCACGCCGGTCGACACAACCCATACGGTCTTGCATCGCTTGCCCAGCGAACGCGCTAGGGGCGTAGCGCTACACCCCGGGTGGGTCATGCGTGATCGGGTGGTGGATGGGGTTGATGGGCTGGGGCGTGTATTAACTTTTCGAGCGCTGTCTAACGATCGTTATACACTGCCTAGATTTTCAATACTCACACCTCCCCTCTCTATATATACTATAACTATACTCCTTGATCCCATAAGGGCACGCAGCGGAAGGGCATCCTGTACCTACGTCCCCGGTCGCACATCGGCAGTCCCCGGCGCCCGGTGGCGGATGCGATCCCGGGCCTCGGCATAGCGCAGAGACTCGTAGACGATCAGCGCGGTGAGCAGCGCGGCGAGGATCGCGAGCGTGGCGAGCGAGGGCGCTCGGAGCTCCACCACGACGGGTGTCAGCGCGATCAGCGCCGCGGCGCAGAGCAGGCGGCGGCGGTTGAGCGAGTGCATGTTGCGCAGGCGGAACGCCACGTGGGCCAGTAGGTAGAGCGCGGCGCCGCCCAGCAGCGCCGCGGCGGGCACGAGCGCGAGCGGGCGGGAGACGCCCGTGAGCGTGAGCTTCAGCCCGACGGCGAGCAGTGCGATCCCCGCGACCATCGGGAGGTGCAGGTAGGAGTATGAGTCGCGCGCCAACTCGTTGCGTTCGCGGCCCTCCTGCGCCCGCGTGAGGCGCCGCTCAGCGGCGAGCGCGACGACGTCGAAGTACAGCCACCACAGAGCCGCGGCGACCACCACGCCGAGCAGGGCGGCGGCGACCACGCCCGCGCTCAGGGTCACCCGCGCGCCGACCCCCAGCGCGACGACGGACTCCCCCAGCGCGATGATCACGATCGCGCCGTGGCGCTCGGCGAAGTGCCCGGGGGCGAGCCGCCAGCCGTCGGCCCCGAAGAGGTAGGGGCCGCCCATGTCGAGCGCGACCGCGGCTACCCACAACGCACCGCGGGCGACGCCGCCGGTGAACGCGGCTGCCACGAGCAGCCCGACGCCGAGCGCGGTCGAGACGGCGAGTCCGGCGACCGAGCGGCGCAGTTGCGGATCGTCGCGGGAGGCGAGCCGGAACAGCATGATGTGCGCGCCGCGCACGACCCCGTAGGCGCACGCGAACAGCAGCGCCTCCGCGCCGAAGGCGCCGGGCACGCACAGCGCGGCCACCAGCAGCGCGGCCATCGCGGCGAAGATCGCCAGGCGCACGGCCCCCTCCTCGGGATCGACGACGGAGGTGAGCCAGGCGTAGCCCACCCACGACCACCACAGCACCGCGAGCACCAACAGCCCCTCCCCGACCCCCAACCAGTGGGGGTGGTGGACGATCAGCGTGGTGCACTGGGTGAGCGCGAGCACGAACACCAGGTCGAAGAACAGCTCCAGCGGCGTGACGCGCTCGCTCTGGCGCAGCACCGCCCGCACCCGCGGGACGTGCCCGGAGGAGCCGGCGCGGTCGGGAGCGGCGGTGCTCACCCAGTCATCATGCCAAGCGGCCAAGGCCCACGCGGGCGGCGCGAGGGAGGTGTGGCCTGGGGATCATCCGCGTGAGCGAGCGTGGCCACAAGGCGCGTGGGGGCGGGGCCTCCTACCCCGCCACCGCGCCACCCGGGCCGGCCGAGGTCAACCCTGGAGCGCTCGCCATTGACCCCGCGAGCGGCGGGTGAGACGCTCCCCTACATTTCCCGTAAGGATGGACAAACTCTCGCGTCGGTGTCTATAATCATGATGTCGCGCGGGTCGGCGCGGCCGAGGAGCTAGGGTCTGGGGGAGGTGCCGATGCATTCAACAGCTGGCGGTCGTACCGCGCTCGCGGGCGCCTTCGCTGGCGCGGCCCGCCGCTACTGGCTCGGAGTCTTCCCGCGCGTCTGCGCGGAGCGCCGCCGGCGGGAGGCGCGCGCGCAGGAGATCCCCGACCCGCTGCTGCGGCGGGTGGTGGTCGACGCGCTGCACAAGTGGGGCAACATCGAGGGGGCCGCGGCGTTCGCGGCGTTCGTCCCCCGCCGCCGGCGCGCCGCGGCCGTGCGCGCGATGGCGTGCTTCCAGGCGGCCTACAACTACCTCGACATGCTCACCGAGCTGCCGAACACCGACCCGCAGGCCAACGGGCGGCTGCTGCACCGCGCGCTGCTGGTGGCGCTCGACCCCGGCGCCGAGCACCTCGACTACTACGCCCACCACCACCTGCACGCCGACGGGGGCTACCTCGCCGAGACGGTGGACGGCTGCCGCGCCGCGCTCGCGTGGCTGCCCTCCTACGCGGCGGTCGCGCCCGCGGCGCGCCGGGCGGCGGAGCGGATCGTCGCCTTCCAGAGCTGCAACACGGGCGAAGTGCAGGGCGACTACCTGGCCCTCGAACGGTGGGCGCGGGCGCACACGCCGCGCGGGACCGGCCTGCGCTGGTGGGAGACCGCGGCCGCGGGGGGCTCCTCGCTGTGCGTGTACGCGCTGATCGCCGCCGCCGCCCGGCCCGGTGTCGAGGACGCGGAGATCGCCGCGATCGAGCAGGCCTACTTCCCCTGGATCGGAGCTTTGCACTCGCTGCTCGACAATCTGATCGACGCCGCGGAGGACTACGCCACCGGACAGCGCAGCCTCGTCGGCTGCTACGCCTCCCCGCTCGACGCGGCGACGCGGATGGGGTTCCTGGCGGAGCGCTCGGCGAGCGCGGCGCGCGCGCTGCCGGGCGGTCGCGGGCACACGCTGCTGCTCGCGGCTATGGCGAGCTTCTACCTGTCCACGCCCGAGG
>JBOGYA010000377.1:0-2860 GCA_050696515.1 Solirubrobacteraceae bacterium | reverse complement strand
CCCCCCCCCCCCCCCCCGAGCGGGGCGCGCGGAATCGAGGAAGCGCCGATGCGACTCGAAGTAATAGGAGGTCGCTATGTCAGCCGGGGAGGATCATCGACCTGTTCGGCGGTGCCGGCGGCTGGGCGGAGGGCCTTCGCATGCTCGGCATGAGCGCGCTCGGTATCGAGACGAACGAGTGGGCGTGCGCAACCGCCGAGGCGGCCGGGCACGACTGTCTGCGCGAGGACGTCGCCGCGCTCGACCCCCTCTCGCTCGGTCCGGTTTGGGGCGTGATCGGTTCGGCGCCCTGCCAGGCGTACAGCTCGGCGGGCAAGGGCCTCGGCCGCCAGGACAAGCCACACGTCATCGCGTGCGCGCACGAGCTCGCCGCCGGCCACGACACCCGCGCCGAGCGCCTCGCGGTCTGTGCAGATCAGCGGTCGCTGCTCACGGTCGAGCCGCTCAGGTATGTGCTTGCGCTTCGGCCCCGCTGGGTCGCGCTGGAGCAGGTCCCTGCCGTTCTCGAGCTGTGGAGTGTGTTCGCCGGGCTACTCGCCGCGCACGGCTACGCGACCGCGACAGGGATCCTCAGCGCCGAGCAGTACGGCGTGCCGCAGACACGCAAACGGGCGTTCCTGATCGCGTCACTCGACGGGCCAGTCGAGCTTCCCGCGGCGACGCACCGCTCCTACAACGCGCGTCGAAAAGAGGTCCCGGACTGTGAGCTTGAGCTGCAGCCGTGGGTGAGCATGGCCCAGGCACTCGGCTGGAGCACCGGCGATCAGGTCGGCTTCGCGCGACGTAACGACACGCCAAGCAACCACCGTGCGCGAGATGACACTGGCGAGTATCGCGCCCGCGACCGGCGGCCCGGCTGCCAGCCGGCGCCGACACTGACAGCGAGGACGAGGTCGTGGAGTCGGAAGCCGTGTGTGCAGATCAGGCGCAGCGGCGAGCGGATCGAGGAGGGCTTCGATCCGACCAGCGCGCCCGCGCAGGCTGTGACGAGCAGGGTCGATCGCTGGCAGGCGCACGACGTTGAGCCTTGGACCGAGCAGCGGCCAGCGCCGACCATCGTCACCTCCAGACGCTCCAGGGACGGTGCGCTCGTCGGGCGGCAGCTCCGGCCCGGTGAGGGAGTGGAGCGCGGCGGCTGGGCCTGGCGCAGCGGCACCCATCGCAACGCATCGGTCCGAGGCAGCGGCGAGCCGGCTCCGACGGTGTTCTTCGGTCACAGCCAGAACACCGTCGAGTGGGTGCCGTGCGCTTACGAGACGAGGCAGGCAGGCGCGCGGCCGAGGCCCGTCGAGCAGCCAGCGCCGACGATGCTCGCGGCCGGGTTGGCGAAGGGCACCCCGATTTGGGCGGGGCGGCGGCCTGCCACGACTGTCGCATGCGATCGGCGTGTTCATCCGCCTGGGCACAAGGCGAACTCTGGTGATCCTCCGGGCCGCTATCAGCAGCGTCGCGGGATCAACGCGGTCCGGGTCACCGTCGAGCAGGCCGCAGTCCTGCAGGGCTTCCCGGCGGACTACCCGTGGCAGGGAGCGCGTACCCGCCAGTTCGAGCAGATCGGGAACGCCGTCCCGCCGCCGCTCGCGCACCGCGTGCTCGAGCAGGCCATCGCGCCGAGCTTCGCCTCGTCGCCTCGCCGAGCCCGACGTCCCAAAACTGAAGGCAAGGAGGCTCGGAAATGAGAAGGCCACTGATGGCTGTCGGCCGGGAGCAGGCGCCGGTGGGCTTGTGCCTGCGGGCGTCCTCGCTCGGTTCCTCGGTCTGCTCCTGGGTTGGTTCCTCACGGTCTGCTGGCTGTAGGCGGGCTTTCCCGGTCGTCGTCGGGGGTTTCGGGGGGTCGGCTGCTGCCGACATCTATATGTCTGGAGTAACCCGGTGAGGGAGTCTTCGCCGCAGGAGCGCGCGGCGGTTCTCGCGCTTGTCGCTGGGACTGTGCTGGTGCTCGCTGTGAAGGCGCTTGCGCCTGCGGTGTCTGGCTTTGCCAGCATGGCTGCTTCGAGTCCTGGTCTGCTTCTCGGTGATCTGCTGCCGGTGCTGCTGGGGACCTTCGCTGTTGGTGGTGGGCTGTTCGCTGCCCGGAAGATTGCTGTCTCGAGGACGCTTCGCTCTCGGGTAAGAGTCGAGCTGCTGCCGTCGGAGGCGTTCGATCCTTCACCGGAAGCTGTGGTCCGGTTCGCTTCGCAGCTCGCGCGTGTTCGCCGTGCTGTGCTCGGCTGGCTTGATCGTCCTGGTAGCGCTGTCCGTGTCGAGATCGCCAGTGGCCCGGATGGGCTGCTGCACTACACCCTCGAAGTTCCGCGTCGCGGGATGCCGGCCCTGTACTCGGCGCTCGGCGCTTACGACCAGCTCGAAACCCTGGAGGCCGCCTGCCGGCCGCCCGAGGATGGTGGTGTGGTGGGGCGGGCCGAGCTTGTGCTCGCCCGCTCCTCAGCTCTGCCGCTGGCCGAGGTTGGCCTCGCCCCCGATCCGCTGCAGAGCTTTGCTGCCGCTCTCGCCGGGCTGAGCGTCGCCCGCGGCGAGTCGGCCGTCGTCGCCGTGGATGTCATGCCGGCCGCGGCGCACCAGCGCCGGAGGCTTCGTCGTCGGCTGTTGCGCGAGGCCGACCGGCTCCAGGGAATGCCAGCGGGAGTGCTCAGCGGGCCGCTTTCTCAGAGGCAGGGCGGGGGCCGGATGGGTGTGTCCGAGGCCGCTGGCCGGAGGTTTGAAGGGCGCGCGGTCGAGCGGAAGCTCGGGGGCGGCGAGCCGCTGTTCGCGTTGCAGTTGCTGGTAGCGGTTCGCGCCGGCAGCAAGCCTCGGATGCAAAGTCAGATGCGGTCGCTGCTGGCGTGCTTCGATGCGTTCGCCGGGGAGAATCATCTACGGG
>JBOGYA010000376.1:0-2868 GCA_050696515.1 Solirubrobacteraceae bacterium | reverse complement strand
CTGCTGGCGGACCCGCTCTCCGGCGCGCGCCGCGGGGAGGCCGCGGTGGCGCACTACGACGCGCTGCTGCGCGACCGCGCGTTCGCCGCGAGAGCGCAGCCCGACGTGGTGATCCGCATTGGCGCGCTGCCCACCTCCAAGCCCCTGCGGCAGTGGCTCGCCGGCCTGCGCAACGTGCCGCAGGCGCTGCTCGACCCCGAGGGCGACTGGCAGGACCCCGAGGCTGTGCTCGCGTGCTCGCTCGCGGTGGAGCCCGCACGGGCGCTGCAAGAGCTGACCGACGCGCTGGCGGGGGCGGGCAGGCTTGGGTCCGATTCCGGGGTGGGCGGGCTTGAAGCGGATTCCCACCCGGAGGCGGGCGGGCTCGGACTAGATTCCCCCTCCGGGGCAGGCGGGCTCGAATCGGGGACGGGGAGACTCGGAGCCCTCGCACTCGCCGACACCGACTGGCTCGAGGGCTGGCGCAGCGCGGACGAGCGCGCGGCCGAGGCGATCCTCGGGGTGCTCGGCGCGGACGGTCTCAGCGAGCCGGGGGTGGCCGCCGAGCTCGGCGTGCTGCTGCCCGAGCAGGCGACGCTGTTCGTCGCCTCCTCGATGCCGGTGCGCGACATCGAGAGCTTCTGGCCAGTTCGGGCAGACCCCCCGCGAGTGCTCTGCAACCGCGGCGCCAACGGCATCGACGGGACCGTCTCCAGCGCCTTCGGCGCCGCCGCCGACGGCCCCGGGGCGGGTGGGGGTCCAGTCATCCTGTTGATCGGCGACGTCGCGCTCGCGCACGACATCGGCGGCCTGCTCGCCGCCCGGCGCCTGGAGCTGGATCTCACGATCGTGCTGATCGACAACGGCGGCGGTGGCATCTTCGACTTCCTTCCGGTCGCCCGCGACCCGATGGCACGCACAAACGCTGCGGGGGAGGACCTCTACACTCGTCACATCGCCACCCCCACCGGTCTCGACTTCGCGCTCGCCGCGCGCCTGTACGGTCTCGAGCACGAGGTCGTCGCGGACGTCGTCTCCTTCCGTGCCGCGCTCGAGCGCGCGTTCACGCGGCGCCCGCGCCGCTCGGGGATCATCGAGGTGCGCACCGACCGCGCGGAGAACTTGGCCCTGCACCGCCGCGCGTGGGAGGCCGTCGCCGGCGTGCTGGACGGGGGAGCCTGAGCTCCGCGCGCCGGAGCCGGGAGACAGATGCTCGCCTACCTTCTGTGGCACCGCCCGGCGGACGGGATCGAGCGCGAGGCATACGAGCGTGCCTGCGCGCACTTCCACCGCTCGTTGCGCCACACTCCCCCGGCGGGCTTCCGCGGCTCGACGGTGTTCCGCGCCGGTGAGCTTCCCTGGCTTGCGGGCGACACGTACGAGGACTGGTACTTCCTCGATGACTTCGCCGCCCTCGGCGTGTTGAACGAGGCGGCGGTCGCACACGGTCACCGCGGCGCCCACGACGACGTCGCACGGCGGTTCGGCGCGGGCGCGGGCGGGCTGTACGGCCTGCTGGAGGGTCACGCCGACCTCGCGGGCGCCCCGCTCGCGGTGTGGGTCGCCCGGCCGCCGGGCGTCGCTCGTCCCCCGCTGGGGGAGCTCCTGGGCGACGGGATGGACCCGCGGCACGCAAGCCTCTGGCGCCGTGCGCTCGTGTTCGGCCCCGCCCCCGAGTACTGCCTGCTCACCCGTGAACCACCCGGGGGCGTCGCCCCCACGCGCCTGCCGGAGGGCTGGCGCGCACTCACCTGCGCCCGCGAGCTCCTCTGGCCGAGCGGCTGAGACCTCAACTTGCAAGCAGCGGCAGCAGCGCCGCCAGCTTGACCTCGGTCTCCGCCAGCTCAGCGGAGGGGTCGGAGTCGCGCACGACGCCGACACCCGCGTAGCAGCGGGCGACGCGGCCGCGCAGCAGCGCGCAGCGCAGGGCGACGCAGAACTCGCCGTCGCCGGTGGCGTCGGCCCAGCCGACGGGGCCGGCGTACCAGCCGCGATCGAGGCCCTCCAGCGCGGGGATCAGCGGCCGGGCACGGGCGAGCGGCTCGCCCCCGACGGCGGGCGTGGGGTGCATCAGCTCCAGCAGCTCGATCACGTCGAGGGGCTGCGCGAGCTGCGCACGGATGGGGGTGCCGAGGTGTTGGATGTTGGCGACCTTGACGAGCGTGGGCTCGGGCGGGGCGGCGGCCCACAGGGCGTGGGGGCGCAGCGTGCGCTCGATGCGGCGGATCACGATCGCGTGCTCCTCGCGGTCCTTCTCGGAGTGCATGAGCTGTTCGCCGAGGTGGTCGTCGACGGCAGGGTCGGCGCTGCGGCGCATCGAGCCGGCGAGCGCGAGCGCGCTGACGCGGTGGCCCTCGCGACGGATGAGCAGCTCGGGGCTCGCGGCGACGAACGCGGCGTCGCCGCGCCCGACGCAGAAGACCGAGCAGGAGGGGAAGCCCTCGCGCAGCACCCCGAAGAGCGCCGCGGGGTCGAAGTTGGAAGCCCCCCCGCCCGCGTGCACCTGGACCTCGCGCGCGAGCACCACCTTCTCGAGCTCGCCCCCACGGATCAGCTCGACGGCGCGCGCGACCGCGGCCTCGTAGTGCTCGGGCGGCATCGCGCTCGCGATCCGGTAGCGCCCCGCGGGCGCGGGGTCGAGCAGCGCGAGCGGCGCCACGCGCAGCTCGCGCACGCGAACCTCCAGGCGCGCAAGCAGCTCCTCGGCGGTGTCGTCCGGGGCGGCGAGCGCGCAGAGCGTGAGACGGCAATCGGCAGGCCCACCCACCCCTTCGAGCCCGGGCGGGCCCGCGACTGGCCCACGGCCGTCTCCCCCGCGCCCACGCCCGCCGGGGCGCTGCTCGCGGGTGAGGGCGACTTCGGGAACGACCAGGGAGGCGGGCTCAAAGC